>JAAXZP010000038.1 GCA_012719815.1 Christensenellaceae bacterium | reverse complement strand
TGACGCCCTCCACCAGAAAAGCGCCCTGCTGCGTGCGGCCCTTTTTGTCCTTAAGCGTGCGGGCCGTCCGGACAAAGCTGTTCTGCACGCTGAGGATAACGCCGCTCATGATATATCCTCCGTCGTGTACAAATACCATGACGGGATGGTCCAGAACAGGTTGCGGTCGCGCATGCCAGACGCTATGTTGATATCCGCCTTATAGAGCAGCGAATTGGTACGAAAATACAGCCCGATATGCGGCATCGTGGCGAGGAACCGCTCTTCGAGCGCGAGATATCCGGCCTTCATCGGTCCGGTATCCGTCGCGGCCTTGCAGGCCTCAAGCAACGCGTCCATTTCGGTGTCGGAAAAACCTCCGTAGTTGAGATGGCCGCCCGTACCCACCAGCGGCGTGATGTCCGGATTGACATCCAGATAAAACGAGCACAGCGCCAGGTCAAACGCTCTGGTGTCCAGGGCTTGCCTGTATACGTCCGGATCCAGCAGGGTGATCGTCGCATCCATGCCGCAGGCTTTGAGCTGGGCGACGATGTTGTCCGCGACATCCAGGCGGTAAGGCTCGTCGGTGTCGTTGGGGACCAGTATCTGAAATTTCAGCTCCGTAATCTGGTCGCCATTTATCTGCTCGACAATACCGTTATTGTCCCGATCCTTCCAGCCTGACAGCGCCAGCGCCTCCAATGCTTTCTGCTGGTTGTACTCGTAGATATTGGCTGACCCGCCCGAAAGAAACGAATCGGGCGGAATGGGATAGTCCACCGCGACGGCATGTCCCAAAAGCGCCTTTGCGATGATATCCCTCTTGTCCAGCGCATAGGCCAGAGCCTGCCGCAGGTTGACGTCGCCAAACAGCCCCTCGATATTGGGCACAAGACAGTCGTAATACTGCGTCTGGTAATCCACGTATTCCACTTCCTCGAACTTCTGATAGGTATCCACCGTCAGTTCGGACGTGGTGACGATATCCAGAAGGTTCTGGTCGAACGAGCTCATCTCAGCGTCGTGGTCGGGCAGGCCCCCCACGTTGATCTTGCGGATATACGGCTGCTGTTTCCACCACGACGTATTAGGTTCCAGCGTCATGCCCTCCGGCATATTGTACTCGGACACGTAATAAGGCCCCGTTCCCAGCGGCACGTCGGTATCGATGTTGCCCGACTGGCTGTATGCCTGACACAATACGGGAAATGTCATGAAGTAGAGCGCCGCGTTGCCCGGCTCCGACATCGTCAGGACAAGCGTATAGTTGTCCACTGCGGTACAGTCCACGATCAGGCTGTTGTATTTCGCATAAGACGATTCGGCTGTGGTGTACGTCCGCAGCAGGTTGATGGTGTACAGCAAATCAGCCGCGGTAAACTCGCCCTTGCCCTGCTGCCATTTGACGCCCTTTCTCAGGATAAACGTCCATGCCGTGCCTGTGGCGTCCACCGACCAGGTTTCCACCAGTTCCGGCTGCGGGATGCCGTCGTTGCCGATGCGGATGGGCTGCTCGTATATCAGCGAAAAGAAGTTATACAGCGCGTAATTCTTTACTTTAAGCGGATTATAGGTCGTCCCTTCCTTATTGGGGATCGCAAACGTCAGCTCTCCGCCGAAGGTCGGCTCCGGCGATTTGACGACCGGCGGCAGCGTATACTGCGGGATGGGCGTCTGCGTTCCTGTGGGTTTACCGCCACCCGGCGCATGGCAGCCCGACAGGGCAAATATCAGAAACGCAGCAGCAACACCTGCAGTCAGACGCTTAAAAATCGCTGTAAAGCGCCTTGTATATATCATAGTATTTTTCAACCCTCATGACGTAGCCCAGCGTTTCCGCGTGACCGATATTGACCAGCTTGCCGTCGTCCTCCAGCCACTTTTTCACGTTAGTCGGCCCCGCATTATACGCAGCGAGCACCTTGGTCAGATCGCCGTTAAACATATCGGCAAGATACGCCAGGTACCAGCAGCCAATCCGGATATTGACCTTTGGGTCCCAAAGGCTTTCCGTCGTATAGACCCCGATGCCGATCTTTTCCGCCGCCCACGCGCCGGTATCCGGCAATATCTGCATGAGCCCGATGGCGCCTTTTTTGGATTCGGCCTTCTCGTTGAACCGGCTTTCGGTGCGGATGATGGCGGCGATATGGTACTCGTCTATGCCTTTCTCTTTAAGAGAAAATTCCCTGCTGTATCGGACGATCAGATCCTGATATTTAAGCGGAAAATAGATGTCCACACCCAAGCGCAGCGCTATCCCTGCGCCCCATATCAGCATCAGGCACAGCAACAGCCATGCTTTTTTATGTTTTGCCGGCAGCTCACGGTCTCTCCGCCTGCTTTTTGCCATGTTATCTACCTCACATATCCTCTCTGGCGCAGCAGTTCACCGATTTTTTTATGCAACTGCTCTAAAGTACCGTTGTTCTCTATCACTTCGTCCGCATAGCGCCGCATTTCCTCGTCGCTCATCTGAGCGCAAATGCGCTGCAGCACTTCGTCGTGGGTGAGCCCGTCCCGCTGCATCACGCGCCGGATGCGCGTCTCCAAATCGGCTGTTACCAGCCACACCTCATCGACTTTTTTGTGCATGCCCGCCTGTATCAGCAGCGCCGCATCCAGGAAAACAAGGCCGTCTCTTCCCTGCGCTTGCTCAAACATGCGCTGGATGATGACGGGATGTAGCAGGCTGTTGAGCCGCTCCACGCGCTCCGGGTGGCCGAATACGTAAGCTGCCCGCTTCTTTCTGTCCAGCGCGCCGTCCGGAAGGAAAAGCCTTCGCCATACTCGGCAAGCAGCGCTTTCGCGCCCGGCTCGCCGGGCCTTACCACCTCGCGCGCCGTCTCATCCGCGCATACCACGAAATATCCCCGTGCCCGAAGGTCCTGCGTCATGGCGGACTTGCCGGAGCCTATACCGCCCGTAATGCCGATCAGCGCGTTCATTTTGCATCCAGCCAATTGTCGCCCACCGCAACCTGCGCCTCAAACGGCACGTCGATGACATAGGCGTTTTCCATGCATTCCTTGAGCAACGCGGATACCGCTGTTACCTCATCCTCCGCCGCGTCGATGACCAGTTCGTCGTGTACCTGCAGTATCAGCTTGGACTTATACCCGCCGTCGCGCAGCTTTTCCCATACGTCGATCATCGCCAGCTTGATGATGTCCGCGGCTGTTCCCTGTATCGGCGTGTTGAGCGCAGCGCGCTCGCCAAAGGAGCGTATATTGTAATTACTGGAGCGCAGCTCAGGCAGATAGCGCCGCCGCCCCAGCATCGTGGTGACATAGCCCTGTTCCTTGCCCTGCTCGATAATTTCGTCCCTATACCGCCTCACGCCCGGGAACCGCGCAAAATACCGC
>JAAXZP010000037.1 GCA_012719815.1 Christensenellaceae bacterium | reverse complement strand
TTCTATGCGCGCCGGGTGGATACGGCCGTCTATGATGAGCTTCTCCAGCGCGATACGGGCAATTTCCCTTCTGATCGGGTCAAACCCCGACAGTATCACGGCTTCCGGCGTGTCGTCGATGATAAGGTCGATGCCGGTCGCCGTCTCGAGCGCTCGGATGTTGCGCCCTTCGCGTCCGATAATTCTGCCCTTCATTTCATCGTTGGGCAGCGCTACCACGGAAACAGTGTTCTCGGCCACATGATCGGCTGCGTATTTCTGTATGGCGTTGGCAATGATCTCGCGGGATTTCCGATCGGCCTCCTCTTTGGCCTTGTTCTCGATTTCCCGAACATAGATCGCCATTTCACGCCGGGTTTCCTGTTCAACCTTCTCGAGCAGCAGGTTTTTCGCCTCTTCGCTTGTCATGCCGGAGATCTTTTCCAGCTGCTCGATCTGCTCCTGATAGAGCTGATCTATTTCTTCCTTGCGCTTGTTGACTTCCTTCAGGCGCTTGTTGATCTGCTCTTCCTTTGCTTCAAGGCTCGCGACTTTTTTATCCAGCGCTTCTTCCCGCTGGGCTAGTCTCCTCTCGGTTCTCTGGATTTCATTACGTCTTTCTTTGGATTCTTTTTCAAATTCAGTTCTTAGTATGTGGATTTCTTCTTTGGCTTCAAGGATTGTCTCCTTCTTGACTGCTTCTGCTTTCTTCTGAGCGTCGACGATCAGCCTTTTCACGGCTTCTTCTGCTTTCTCGACCTTGGCCTCGGCGACGTGCTTCCTGTACAGATAACCTGCCAGAATTCCCAGCATTGCCGCGGCCACCAGAAGCAGTACAACTAGCCAAACTTCCACTGTGCCTGTCGCACCTCCCTTATTTAGTTTTGCGCAGACATGGATACCCCCTTTAAACGATTCTCAATGTATATCTGCCGTCTGCTGCATAAAGCCCACAACATGCTGTGGGCTTCGCTGTGTTTGGCTCACTAATAAAGAAATTCCATAATTTTACAATCGCATTTCCATTATTAGAAACCAATTTTAATTTTAGTATTTTGTTATATCTTTGTCAAGTCAGCTTATTCCAATGCCTGACTTTCTTCATGAGATTTGTTACGGCGGAAGGTCAGAGCGGCCATGACAAAGCAGACAATCGCAATGATAGGATAATAAATGCGAAAACCCATCACGAACGACCATGCCATGACAACCATCCCGCAGAGTATATATGCCTTCACCTTGGTTTTGTCGAATGCGTGCTGTTTGAGCTTACTCAAGGTGATGATGGTTTCGCTCATTTCCCGGCGCGCTTTTTCCTGCGCCGCTTTTTCATCGGGCAGCATATCCTTCTCTGCGGCCATTTTCAGCACCGTCTGTCCCGAAACCAGCCGCATGCCGAGCGACGTGCCAAAAGTTTTAGCGGCATCACTGAACTCGCCGAGCGACACGACTATGGTTTGCTCACCACCGCGCTGACGGCATATTTTAAGTATATCGTCCGCACCGCACTGAGTGCTGGGATGGTTCTGGAAGACACGGAACTCTGCGCCCTCCTTCTCCGCCCAAAAGCCGTCCTCCGTCGGCGTGATATTATGAAGCCCGTCAAACAGTCGGCTGATATAGTCGTAAAACGCTCCGCTTTCCATTAACGTCAGCTCTTCCAGCAGGCATTTCTGCTTGATGCGCAGGATGTCGCGTTCAATGTGCCGCCTGATCTTATTGCGTCGAACCAGCACCAAAGCCAGGCTGACGGCAATCGTGATGAATATGGCGATCAGCAGCGATACGATGATAGCGCGGCTGAAGTAAAGCAGCACCACAAACAGCGTAAACAGCAGCATGAAGCGTAGAGCCACGTAATCTATCACCCGCGCCACCACCGCCCGGCCGCCATAAATCTGCTTTTTATAGTACCGAATCAGCCTATTATCGATTTTCTGTCACCTGCCTTCCATATGCCCGGGTCATAAAGCCCGCCAGCACCATTGTTGTTTGTATTCATTATAGACATAAACGCGGCCATGTATACCAGCATACTGACAGGGGCACTCCCCAGTGCCTGTTGCAGACGAACCCATTTTAATGTATAATACACCAGCAAATAACGGACGGAGGCGTTTTTATGACCAATAC
>JAAXZP010000417.1 GCA_012719815.1 Christensenellaceae bacterium | reverse complement strand
GGCAGGGGAGGTCCGGCGAAACCTCCGCGGCCCTGAAAAGGCCGGGCGGCATAAAGCCGAGGTTGGAGAGCACGGAGAAGGAAGTCCTGTTCACATGGGCGGGGATGGCGCAGCCGCCGGCTTCCTGAGCGCGGCGAACGATTTCCTCGATGGAAAATGGCGCAGCCTGGAGCAACAGTTTGGGCAGTTCACACACGGGCTCGTCGTTTTCGTTCATCACGATCTGCCGGCCGAATATCTCCGGGCGGTTGGCAATGTCAGGCAGCGAGGCGTAAACCATGTCGCCGAATTCCAGCGCCGCCCTCACATCACGGAAATACGTGAGAACGTGCACCTCTTCAGACGTGGTCACTTCGATGCCGGGCAGAAAAATAAGGCCGTACTCTTCTGCGGCGCGCGCCATGGCGGGCAGATTGCGTCCGCAGTTGTGATCAGTAAGTGCAATAAAGGAGAGCTGCTTGAGCGACGCCATGCCCGCGATGTTGGCCGGCGTCATGTCGTCTGAAGCGCACGGGGAAAGGCAGGAATGGATGTGCAGATCGTAATACCCGCCGGTCATCTTTTTACTTCGCCCACGCCTAAGTCATGAAGCGCGGCGGCAACGCCGTACGACGTGCAGGGCGCGCTCAATATGCAGACATCCCTGCCGCGCGCGGCGTCCAGGGTCTCTTCGGATACCGCGATGTTGTCCGGTATAATCACGCAAGCGCAGCCCGTGAGCGAGGCAACGGCCACCACATTGACATGCGACTGAACGGTGACCCAAGCGGTACCATTGCACGCCCGCGCCATGACCCAGCTCAGCATGTCGCACACGTATCCTGAGGTAATCTCCGCTTCAGGAACGGGCGTCAGCGGCGTAAAGCCGGTTTTTTCGATCAGTTGTCTGACTGTTATCATCATTTCTCCTTCTTGTCGCGACCGATAAGTTCCACCATCTGTTCCGCGAGGCTGGTCACTTTGTCACGCAGCTTGAATATGCAGTCGATCTCCTTGGCGTCGCCGCGCACGATGTCCTCAGCCATGGCGCGGCACGAGGGAGACCCGCACGAACCGCAGTCCAAACCGGGCAGCCGGGCGGTGATCTCTTCGATCTGCTCCAGCTTGCGCATGGCCGTCAGCATGTCGCCGTCGATTTTCATCACCGGCCGCGCTTCAATCGGCTGGCTGAGCAGCACCGAACCGTCGTCGATATAGGGCCGGGCATACTCGCATGACGGTTCCGCATTTTTGATTTTGGATGAAAGCGCCCGGATGCGCGCCCGTGCCACGAAAGGATTTTCAAACGTGAGGGGGCCGCCCACGCAGCCGCCCGGACACGCGAGTCCTTCAAAGAACTGCAGGTCGGAGAGCTTCATGTTCTCGATCTCTTCCAGTACCTTGATGACGTTGACGATGCCGTCCACAGCCAGGTAATTCTGAATACCAGCGGCAATGGCTTCGCCGCCAGAATTGGCCCAGCCCACGCCGTAGACAGAGGCAGTGGGGCCTTCAATGGTGACCACGCCGGGCTTTTTTAGCTGACTGGCCAGCAGGCCGTAAATATCGATCACTGAAAAAGCGCCGTCCACACGGCTTTTTTCGATGCCATCGGGATTTTTGATGCTTGTCACCTTGGCAGGGCAGGGCGTGATGAAAAATGCGCCAATGTCGGATTCATTCACGCCATGCTTCTGGGCGAACTCGCGCTTCGCCGCGATGGCGGCCACTTCCATCGGCGATTTCAAATCGATGATGTTGTTTATGAGGTTGGGAAAGCGCACCTGTATCAGCCGAACGATGGCGGGGCAGGCGGACGAGATGACGGGAAGATTGTCCTTGCAGGCCAGCCGTTCCCGAATCGCGCAACTGACGATGTCGGCGCCGCGGGCCACTTCATACACGTCGTCGAAGCCCATCAGCCGAAGGCCCATCACCACGCGGCCAATACTGGAGAGGTTCTTGAACTGGCCGTACAGCGTCGGCGCCGGCAGCGCGATTTTGTATTTGAACCGTCCGATATCCGAGAAGGGGTCGGTATAGGCGATTTTTGCGTGATAGGGACAGATGCGGATACACTCGCCGCAGTCGATGCAGCGCTCCGGAATAATTTGCGCCTTGCCGTTACGTACACGGATGGCTTCAGTGGGGCAGTGCTTAATACAATTGGTACAGCCTTTGCATTTGTCGCGGTCGAGTCGCACGGAGTGGAAGTAGGTATTCATATCAATCCGCCTTTATACAATGTTGAACTTGAGATGCAGGTGCGTTCCGCCGGGATCGGAACGGATTTCCATCTCGTCGCTGTTCTTCTTGATGTTGGGGAGGCCCATGCCGGCGCCGAAGCCCATCATCTGGATATCCGGCGACGCGGTGGAAAAGCCTTCCTTCATGGCCATTTCTATATCTTCAATGCCGGGGCCGGTGTCCACACAGTCAATATGGATAGAACCGGAATCAATTTTCAGCGTCATCTCTCCGCCGAAACTGTGGATGATCATGTTGAGCTCCGCCTCATAGGCCGCGATGCTGACGCGCCTGATGATGGCAGGGTCGATGCCGATCATGCGCAGTATAATCTTGATACGCGCGGAGACCTCGCCTGCTGATGCAAAATCGCCCGCAACAATCGAGAAGCTTTCCTTATACCCGCTAGACATGGCGCTTATTTGCAGGGAGGAAGTCCGTTTTGATATAGCCGTCCGCACGCCTCGTAAAGCGTGTATTCGCAAGTGAGCAGTGTGACGCCTGTCTGTTCCGCCAATTCGATCATATCCTGCGTGGGCACTTTGCCGCGGACTAACACGATACACGGGACATCGAGCATTTCTGCCGTGCGAACGACATGAGCGTTCACCATACCGGTCAGCAGCAGGCAGTTTTCCTTTACAAAAGTGAGGACATCGCTCATCAGGTCAGCCCCGCAGGCGGAACTTACGGGCCTGTCCATTTTGTCTGCGCCGCAAACAGTTTTGCAGTTCAAAATGGCTGCGGCTTCTGCTATAGTCATAGTACCTCCGTTAGCTGCTTAATTTTTTGAAGAATGCGGCGTAATCGACAGCCACACTAATCAGATTATACTTTAACTCTGAAGAAAATACCACCCCGGATACTTCGGTTGATTTGGGAATGGCGCCCAGCTTGTCGCACAAACTGTCCATATACTGTAT
>JAAXZP010000416.1 GCA_012719815.1 Christensenellaceae bacterium | reverse complement strand
GGATGACGTCATCGAGATGCACATGCGCATCGCGTTCGCGGATATGAGCCAGTTTGTCGAATGGGGGCAGGAGGAGATTGAGATCGTCGGACCGTTCGGTCCGATAGAGGTGGAAGTCGAGGACCCCGAGACGGGCGAAAAGGTCAAGAAGAAATTGACCAAAGTGGTTAACACCGTGCGGTTTAAAGAGCACAGCGCGGTGGATGGCGCAGTGATTCAGCAGGTGAAAGTGGGGCGCGACGGCGCCAGCATCAAGCTCGCCGACCGGCAGAAAAGCCTCGAGTTCCTTGAGCGGTACTTCTTGCTGAACCCGATGGACAAACACAAAAAGGAGTATGACCAGAAACGGCTGGAGCGGGAGGAGCAGAAACTGAAAGTTGGCAACGAGGACGCGCTGAAGAAGCTTGATGATATGCTGCGCGGGATAAACGAGGCGATGCGCCGTGATTAATTTCAGCCCGAAACAAAAAGAAGTTTGGCGCAATACGATATTGCAGCACCACAGATGGAATATCTCATACGGCGCAGTCCGATCGGGGAAAACGTATCTGGATTACTTCAAAATCCCGTACCGTATCCGGAACGCCCGAACAGACGGGCTTATTTTATTGCTGGGGAATACCAAAGGCACTCTGGAACGCAACATACTGGACCCGCTGCGACAGATATGGACGCCGTTGCTGGTCGGCCACATCGGCAGCAACAACAAGGTCCAGCTATTTGGCCGGGAATGCTATGCGCTGGGCGCCGATAAAATCAACCAGGTCAGCAAGCTTCAGGGCGCAGGCCTAGCGTATGCATACGGCGACGAGGTCACGACCTGGTCCGAGGACGTGTTCCAGATGCTCAAATCCCGTCTGGACAAACCCGGATCCTGTTTCGACGGGACATGCAACCCGGACCATCCGCAGCACTGGTTTAAAAAGTTTCTGGACAGCAATGCGGATATCTACTCGATGAGCTTTACCATCGACGATAACCCGTTTCTCGATCCTGTGTTTATTGAGAACCTTAAGCGCGAGTATCAGGGGACTGTGTATTACGATCGGTTTATCCTTGGTCGTTGGGTTGCCGCGCAGGGGATCATATACCGCATATTTGCAGACAATCCGGAGGCGTTCATTGTTGACAAGGCGCCGCCAGTGGCGTTTTGCACCATCGGTCTGGACTTTGGCGGCAGCAAGAGCGGCCATGCTATCCAGTGCACAGGCATCGAGCCAGGATTTCACGGTGTGGTGACGCTGGACGAAGACTACAGCAAAAAAGAGATGGATCCCGACCAGCTCAACGCCTGGGTGGTGGCGTTCGTGAAGAAGCAGCTGAAAGCCGGGTACAGGGTGATCGAGATATTTGCGGACAGCGCGGAACAGGTGCTGATCCGCGGGGCGCGGAACGCGCTGGCAAAGGCGCGTGTCGGCGTACCGGTCCGGAACGCGATCAAAGGCCCTGTGGTGGACCGCATTCGCTTTTATATGGTGCTGATGGGAACCGGCCGATATAAAGTGATGCGGCATTGTGTTCACACCATCGAGGCGTTCAGCACGGCGCTGTGGGACGATAAAAAGCTTGAGGACACCAGGCTGGACGACGGCACGACAAACATCGATACGCTGGACGCCCAAGAATACAGCACCGAAAAGTACCAAAGGCAGATTCTCGACATGATTATTTTAGGCGGTGATGCGAGTGGAAATACGAAAGCTCCTTGAGAAGCTTGGCCATAAGAACCTTCTTTCCAGCGACTGGTATTCAACAATTGATTTATGGCTCAACTGGTATGGCGGCAAGGCCAAGTTCCATGAATATAGAATCTATAACGGCCAGCGGTTCGTACCGTGTACGCGCAAGACGCTGGGTATGGCAAAGAAAGTTGCCGAGGATAAAGCCGATCTGCTGCTGAACGAAAAGGTCGAGATCACGGTGGCGCCAAAAATATCATCTGATAAACAGTCAACGAGCAACAAATATCAGGAGTATCTCGATACCGTGCTGATGGCCAATAATTTCTGGGTGCGCGGCAATCAGCTGGTGGAGCTCGCTAACGCGCTGGGCACCGGAGCTTTCGTGGAATTTATGGACGGTGAGGATGTCTGTATCGACTATGTGCCTGCTCCGTGCATTTGGCCGTTGCGCTGGAGTAATGGCCGGATCGTAGATTGCGCGTTCGCCAGTCGGCTTTCTACGGGAGAGAACGAGCAGACGTATCTTAACCGGCACGTACTCGAGGGCGGCAAGTATGTTGTTTACAATTCCCTGTTTGACAAAGAGGGTAAGCCGCTTCCCCTGCCCGAGGGTGTGCTGCCGGTTTGGAATACGAACAGTGAGATGCCGCTGTTCCAGATCATCACACCGAATATCGTAAACAACATCGATATCGCTAATCCGATGGGCATATCGGTATATGCGAATTCGATTGATGACTTAGAAACTATCGACCTTGCGTACGATAGCTTTTACAATGAGTTCAAATTGGGTAGAAAACGGATATTCCTCAAAGAGGACATGGTGAAAATGCCGGACCCCAAGACCGGCGAGCAGGCGCCCGTTTTCGACCCTAATGACACCGTATTCTATATGCTCCCCGGAGAGACGGCGGACAAGATGCTGACTGAAAGCAACATGGAGCTGCGCGTTGAGGAGCATATTCGCGCGATACAAACAGGGCTCGATATACTCTCTGATAAATGCGGCTTCGGCAAAGGGTATTACAAGTTTGATGCAGACGGCGTGAAGACGGCCACTGAGGTGGTATCTCAGAACAGCAAGCTGTTCCGCCGTATCAAGAAGGACGAGATCATACTCGAAAAAGCGCTTACGGATTTAGCGCGGGCTGTGTTGTTCCTCGGTGGTAAAGGCACCGACGTGGAGATCAGCATCAGTTTCGATGACTCCATCATCGAAGACACCAACGCCAAGGCCAACAGGGCCATGCTGGAGCGGACAGCGGGCATCATCGACGACGTGGAATACTTCATGGCGACGCGAGACCTGGAAGAGAAGGCTGCGCAGGAGTTGGCGGAAAAAATTCGTGCGCGGCGGCCGGAGGATCTTCCGCCGCCTGACCTGTTCGGTGGTGGCGCATAATGCTGACACCGGAACAGGTCGAACGCATTGCGTCTCTGCTGCTGGATATCTACCAGCGCATCGAGAGCGATCTGCTGCGTAATGTGGCCTCGCGGTTCTCCGTGCTTGAGGGCGCGCCCATATCCGGCCTGACCGCGTGGCAGACTGAGAAACTCAACCACCTGGGCGCGTTGCGTGCTGAGAACATCAAGGTGCTGGCGAAGTATTCAGGCCTGACAGAAAAAGAGGTTGCCCGGGTGCTGACCGAAGCCGGGTATAAGGCTGTCGAGTATGACGAGTCAGTGTACGAGCGGGCGTTTGAGAAGGGCTTGCTGCCGACTCAGGCCAGCCCGCTGCGGGCCTCGGCGGGCGTTCAGCAGATACTGGACGCGGCGATCAGCAACGCCAAACAGGTATTCAATCTTGTCAATACTACAGCCGTCGCGAGCGCGCAGAACGCATTCCTGGACATCGTCAACAAAGTGTATCTCGAGACAAGCCTCGGTATCCGCACCTATACCAACGCGGTGCGGAGCGCGGTTCGGGACCTGGCCGACAAGGGCATTGCGGGCGTTACATATACGGACAAATGGGGGCGGACGATTAATTATCACGTCGATGTCGCAGTCCGTCGGGCGATACTCACCAGCTCTTCGCAGACCGCGGGCAAGATACAACTGCAGCGGGCAAAGGAATGGGGCAGCAACCTCGTGGAGGTAACGAGCCACATGGGCGCCAGACCTTCACATGCTGAATGGCAGGGCAAAATATACAGCATTGAGGGGGGGACCGACGAGTATCCGAATCTACGAGCAAGGACGCGCTATGGTGAGCCTGACGGTCTCAAGGGCGTCAACTGCAGGCATGATTTCTATCCCTATATCCCGGGTTTAAGCGAACAAAAATACAAGCCTTATGACGAAGAGGAGAATGAAAAGGCTTACCAGCAATCACAACAGCAGCGGGCGCTGGAGCGCGATATTCGTCAGCAGAAACGCCGTATATTAGCTGCTGAGGAGATTGGCGATGAAGATATGCTTAACACGGCGCAGGTGAAGCTGAAGAAGAAAGAGGCCGAGCTGAAGGAGTTCCTTGAGAGGACCGGACGAACACAGCGGTCTGATCGGCAGCGGGTATACGGCTTCGGGCGCTCCGAAGCGGCGAAAGCGGCGTGGAGCGATAAAAAAGCGTACAGCCAAAAAATGAAAGAACGAGGTTTAAATATTGAGCCAGAAGAGGTTGCGAATCACCGCAGATTAAAGTATACTAATCCTCCTGAGTACGAATTGCAGCAAAAGTATCTGCGCTCGGTGGACAGCGGTATGCTGTCACCGTTAAGTGGATATGATCTTTATAAAGCGTTGTATTTAAGGGTTGAGTCAGAAATTGTGGGCATTACCACGATTAACGGCATCAAAATAACTGGCCAAAGTGATCATTTTCTGGAGCGCGTAATAGGCACGATGAAAGATCCGAAAACCCTTAAACCGCGCAGTGGGGTGCCATTGGAAGATATAATCGAAGCCTTGTTGAATGGAAAAACACGGCCGCCGAAAGAGACGAATGGCAAACTGAGCCAGGTCTTTTATTCGGATAAATGCGTTGTAAGTGTTAATCCGGTGACAGGAAAGTTGATCCAGTGCAACCCTTATTAAGGAGGTGCGAGAATGAAATTTATACTTCCCTATGATCTGCTCGATGCAGCTAGACTATTGGATTTTTCCGAGATGGCTAAGCCGCCGGAGATTGTTGCGTTAACTGATAGTTTTGAGCTATCGGTAGATGATAGTGATATTCAGGAAATGCAAATCATCATGACTGAGGAGCTTGTAGCTAAAGGTCTAGAGGATCAAAACGTTGTCAATGAAACCGGTAAAAAACTATACGCATTATACGATGAAATTCTAAGTCAGATAAAGCAATAACATTCTAATTAAAATCAGCGCCTATCATGGGCGCTGATTTTATATCCAAAATTAACCGAGCGCACGGAAAATAATATGCGCGCCGCGATACGAGGACTGGCTCGATAAAAAGGATAGCGGTAGTGGAGGTAGTATGTTGGAATGGCTTAAAACGATTCTTGGTGATAGCTACACCGAAGAGATCGACAAGGCGGTATCAAAGGAACTTGGTAAAGCGTTTGTTTCTCGCGCGGATTTCAACGCTGTAAATGAGGAGAAAAAGAACCTTGCGTCCCAGCTCGCCGAGCGCGATGCACAGCTTGAAGAGCTGAAAAAGGTAGATGCTGCTGGACTCCAGGCAAAAATCACAGAGCTGCAGAATCAAAACGCACAAACCAAGGCAGAGTTTGAGAATGAGCTTAAAAAGGTGAAGCTCAACAGCACGCTTGAGATGCGCCTGATAAAAGACGGCGCAGTAAACACCAAGGCCGTCATGGCTTTATTGGACTTGTCGAAAATTTCTCTCGATGGCGATAAGCTTATAGGCTATGACGACCAGGTTAAAGCGCTTAAAGAAACCGAAAAGTGGGCATTCCAGACGGGCGCCCCGGGCAAGACCGGAATGGAACAGAACCCGGGTCCGACTGGAGAGCGCACACTGGCCGATGATATCATGGCGCGGCTCTATCCCAATTCAAAACAATAACGAAAGGTAGGTAGATGATATGCCTATTACGCTTGAACAGGCTAAGCAGTTGAGACAGGACAAACTGACGCAGTGTGTCATTGATGAATTCCGGAAGTCGCCGCTTCTGGATATGCTGGTATTCGACAACACAGTGCTTCCGCAGGGCGGTTCGACGCTGGCCTACAGCTATAACCGTGTAACTACGTTGCCAACCGCAGCGTCGAGGGCGATCAACGCCGAATATGTACCGCAGGAAACTGTGACCACGCAGGTCACTGTCAATCTCAAGATATTCGGCGGCAGCTTCCAGGTGGACCGCGTAATCGCTAATAACCAGAAGCAGGTTGTCGAGCACATTCCGTTCCAGGTTGCTCAGAAGTCTGCGGCGACGCGCGCCCTCTTCGCCGACCTGTTCATCAACGGCGACTCGGGCCTTGTACCGACGGATTTTGACGGTATCGACAAAGCCGTCACGGGCAGCTCTACGGAGCACGTACCTGGGGCGGCGATTGACCTGTCCACCAGCGAAAACATCACGGCTAATTTCCACCTGTTCATGGACACGCTGGACAAGTGGCTGGCCACCATGGACGGTATGCCCAGCGCACTGATGATGAACCGTGCCATGCTGGCAATTATGAACGGCATTGCGCGGCGCAGCGGCTATTTCAGCACCAGTGACGTCGATGCATTCGGTCGGCCGGTCACCAAGTACCAGGGCATCCCGCTCATGGATCTGGGCGACAAACCCGGTACGTCTAACCCGATCATCGCGACTGCCGCCGCAACCGGTGAGACCGCGATATATGCCGCGCGTTTCGCGCTGGACGGGGTGCATGGCGTATCGCCGTCGGGCAGTGACCTGGTCAATGTGTATTTGCCCGATATGACTGCTTCCGGTGCGGTGAAGACGGGCGAGGTCGAGATGGTCGCGGCCGTGGCGCTCAAGGCCACACGCGCGGCTGGTGTGCTTCGCAAGATCAAGATCGCGTAAGGAGGGAGCCATGGGCTACATTGTGAGATCCCCCGTACGTCATTACAGCGGGGTAACGGCCGGTGTCCAGTTTTCTGGTGGCATTGGCAGGACCGATGATCCGCATATCGCTGACTGGATGCGGAGCAAGGGTTACGAGGTATCCGAAGACGCGCCTCCGGAGCCGCCCAAAGAGCCGAAGGGTAAGGGCGGCAAAACCAAGGAAGCGGGCGAAAAGTAATGTGTGAAAGGAGGCCCTCCGGCATGGCTTATATCGACGAGGATGATTTCAGCGCATACTCCCCAAACACGACAATCGACGCAACGTTATTTGCGGAGCTCGCTGAGCGCGCAAGCGATATCATCGACAGGCTGACGCTGGACCGTATACCGCGTGCCGGAGGGCTTTCTGCTCTCGATGCGGATA
Source organism: Christensenellaceae bacterium (assembly GCA_012719815.1). Lineage (GTDB taxonomy): Bacteria > Bacillota > Clostridia > Christensenellales > SZUA-584 > SZUA-584. The sequence continues at coordinate 5,184 of JAAXZP010000416.1, read as the reverse complement.
CACAGGCAGCGGTCAAAAAGGCGACGTGCGCCCAGGTGCAGACGATGTTCGCCCAGGGCGGGCTCTCTACGGTGGAGGGCTTCGGCGCGGATGCGGATACCCAGAGTGTCTCAGTCGGCAAATTCAGCTCGGTCCGCGTCATCCAGTCCGGCGGATTAACGTCCTCAATGCCGACGATTGGCGGCGTTCCTGTGTCGCCTTTGGTGCAGGGGTATCTGCGGCGCACGGGCCTGATGTATAGGGGGTTAGGCTAATGACAAGACCGATACCGCGCTATTTACTGCCGCACAGCGCGACGCACAAATACGGCACGCCCACAGAAGACGATACTGGCGCACGCGCATGGCCGTCCAGCCGGACGCTCTCGCACGTGCGCTTTGAGCCGACATCGAGGCTGGGGATGACCAAGGACAATCAACAGATCCAACTGTCGGCGATCATGTTTTTCGACTGCCGCAATAGCGGCCCGCGCGGCGTGTCGTTCGCCATCGGCGATCAGATCATCCGCACGGGCGGCGCGACATACACGGTGGTGGGCGGTACCGAACCGTTGTTTGACGCGGGTCGGGCTCATCACTGGGAGGTCGAACTTTGTTAAATCGGGGGGCCGAGCGGCTATGAGTAACGGTGTCACGGTCGAGCTCCATTTCGACAAAGCGGCTCTGATGGCCCGGGTTGAAGCCGCCAGTAAAAAAGGCATTGCCGCGGTGGCAAACGAAGCGCTTAAAGATGCCAACTATTATGCCCGCATGGATACCGGCGAGCTGATTCGCTCCTCGTTACGCGCGAGCCGGTTAGAAGAAGGTGAGCTGGTGTGGGATACGCCTTACGCCAAAAAGATGTATTACACCGGCACACCGTCCCTCGACGTTAATCCCAATGCGTCGTTAATGTGGGGGCATCGGGGGTTTGCGGAAAACCGCGCCAAGTATAACCGTATTCTTGAAAAAGTCGCCATGTCGGAGGTGTAGCTGTGTTTGATCAGGTATTCGCGAAAGTCAAGGAACTGGCCGAATCATATGCTACGCCTTACACATCCATCGCAAACGGTGCGATGCCGACAGAGAACGGTTTGGCGATGTATCCCGGTCCGGGCTACCAGACGGAGCAATATCTGGATCGGGGCGCGGAATACAGCGCCAGCATAGTGCTGAACGGTAAACACAGTAACCTGAAGACGCTGCTGACAGCGCTGTCGAGCATACACACGGGGCTGACTCGGATGACGGATTACCCCAAGACGGACGACTGGCAGATACTGAGCATTGAGACATCCACATCGCCGAATTACATCGGGCGTGAAGAAAGCGGCTCGCGGCAGTGGCTATATGGCAGCATACTGACGGTCAGATTCTATATCAAAGGAGTGTGAATAAATTGCCAGATATTGTGTTGAATTATCACTATAAGTTTGAGATCGACATCACACCGGGCACCGGAGTGCCGACGTTCGCGGAGCTCGCAAAAGGGTTTTCAGATCTCGCAGAAAGCCTGAACGAAGTGCTATACCAGGCGTCGCATTTTGGTGACGGCGGCTGGGGCAGCACGGAGGTCACCGGCGGACAGATGGTCATGACATTGACCGGTGTGCGCGTCGTGGGCGATCCCGCGCAGGACTACATTTTCAGCGACGACGTGCGCTACAATTTCGGCAGCGCGCGGAAAACAACGCTAAGGGTATCCAGGGACGGCGTGCCGCTTGTGGACTGGCCCGTTACGCTCGCGAATATCAATCAATCGGGCGGCGCGGCGAACCAGCCCGCGGCGGTCAGCGTGACATTTCACGGCAACGGGGCCCCGCAGGCGCTGGCCGGCATCTATCTCGAGCCGCTCACCGTCGTGAGCGTGCCGGGTACGGACTCAGGCAACACTGCGATCTATGTCAACCCGATAATCGAAGTATCGCACAGCTACAAGTACAAGACCGGCGCGAACGTTGATCTGCCGCAGTATGATGAAGTGCTGACTACAGGCTGGACATCCTGGAACGGCACGGCGAACATCGCGGCGGCAACTGGTCATCAGATCGTGATTGCCGAGGTTGAGACTGCGACCAACAAGGTTAAGAAAGCCGGCAAGGCTATCGTCACATCGGCGTCGTAAGCTGATACACGGATGAGAGAGGAGCGGGCGCAACCGCTCCTCTTTTTTGTAGGAGGAAAGCGAGGAAAGCCATGTACGAACTCAGGAGATCCGTCAAGATCATCGAGCAACTGAAACTCGGTGACGAGGTTTTAGATATTGTTATCGCGCCTGAGGAGATAGTGCGGGATTACCGCGTCGCCATGGCGAGTATTACTGAAGCCCAGAAAGCCGTCAGAAAAGCACAACAGAACAAGGACTTGGATAGTATCAAGGCAGCGCTGGAACAGTTCGGAGACGCCATCACGGGGCTCATGACCGTGCTGCTGGGTAAGGAGAATACCGAGAAGATACTCGCGTTTTACGAAGGCAACCGCATCGAAATGAGCAGCTGGATCACGCCGTACCTTATTGGTGTGATTAAGCCGAAAATCGATCAGGCCACTACCGAGATGCAGCGGCAGGCACGCAAAGCTTATCGCAAAGCTGCCCGGCGCAGGATATTTGGAAAATGAAATTTACGCTCACGCGGCCGCTGCAGCAGTATATCCATTTCGAGGGGCGCAGGTACCGTCTCAATCTGGCATTTGACAACGTGCTGCGTGTATTCGAAGTGCAGCGCGATCCGCTGTTCACTCCTGCGCAGCGCGTCCAGCTGGCGGTGGAACTGCTGGTTGGGCGCCAGGCGGCCCGACGTTTACCATTCGGAAAACTGTCGGAGCTGCTCAGCCGTATCAGCGCAGAGTTTCTCAGCCCGAAGACGCGGCCGGTGAAGCCAGGAGAGCCACGTGTGCTGGACTGGACGCAGGACGCGCCGCTGATATATGCGGCATTTCTCCAGGCATACGGCATTGATTTGATTAAGCAGCGCGGACGTCTGGATTGGCGTGTATTCCTGGCGTTGTTCCAGGCGCTTCCGGAGAGCACGAAAATACGCGAGGTTATGGGTATCCGGAGGTGTGATCTGCCGGTACCTGATAAGTATAACGCGGATCAAATCAAAAAGCTGATCGAGGCAAAGCAGTATTATGCTATCGAGCTCAGCGAAGAAGAAGCACAGGCAAACCTGCAAGCGGGGCTTGATCGGTTTGGGGCAGCACTGGTAAGTCGTGCAAAGAGAGGTGATTAGGTTTGGCAGGAGAAGATGGCAAAGTTGTATTTAAGTACGTCGGTGATACGTCCGGCGTCGATAAGGCCAACACCGAGGCTGAACAAAAGGTTAAAGGCTTCGGCTCCCGCCTGGCTGGAATCGCCAAGGGTATTGGCACCGCGATTGCGGGCGCTCTGGCTGCCGCGGGCGCGGCTCTGGTTGGCATCGGTAAACGTGGGATAGAGCTTGCGTCTGACTTGCGAGAGGTCCAGAATGTTGTCGACGTAACGTTTGGCGATGGTGCAGAGAACATAAATGAGTTCGCCAAATCGGCGGGCGCGGCGTTCGGTCTCTCAGAGTTGCAGGCCAAGGAGTTCACAGGCTCCGTGGGTGCGATGCTCAAGAGCATGCAGGTGGCGGATGAGCAGGTGCTTGAAATGAGTATGAGCCTCGCCGGTCTTGCAGGTGACATGGCATCGTTCTATAACCTCGACCATGATACGGCGTGGCAGAAAATCCGGAGCGGTATTGCCGGGGAGACGGAGCCGCTCAAGCAGCTCGGCATCAATATGTCCGTGGCGAACCTCGAGGCATATGCACTTTCGCAGGGCATCACCAAGGCTTATGAGGAGATGACTGAAGCTGAGAAGGTCACGCTACGGTATAACTACCTGCTGAGCGTGACGGCGGACGCCCAGGGCGACTTTGCGCGCACAGCGGATGAGTGGGCGAACCAGCTGCGTACCGCGCAGATGAACGTGGACGGGTTGGCGGCCAGCTTCGGTGAGACCCTGCTCCCTGCTTTACAGCCCGTGCTCAAGGCATTCAACGACGTCGCGGTGCCTAAGCTGCACGCCGCGTTTGAGAAGATGGCCGAAGACGGCACGCTGGACAAGCTGGGGGAGGCGCTCGGGATGATCGCCGAGCTGCTCAGTGATTCTATCGCTGATATCTTGCCAATCGTTATCGAGCTGCTGAGTGCTCTGCTGCCTGTTGCAGCGGAGATCGCGCAGGCCATACTGCCGCCCATACTGGAGATCATGAAGACGCTCACGCCTCTGATCAGCACATTGATGGAGCTTCTTGGGCCGTTGATTGAGCTGCTCTCAGGTGGACTGGCTATCGCTCTGGGGGTTATCGCGGACGCACTGTCCATCATCGTCGGCTTGATCGGATTGATAGTCGAGGGCATCAAATGGCTGCTCGGAAAGGGCGGAGATTTTCAAACGTATCTCAATATGATCACAAAACCATTCTCCACCCAGGGTAGTACATACCAGGCGGGCAAGGCGCAGGTCGACAAGACGCTTGAAAAATACGGATATTACAATGCTATCACTACGGCGCCCACCACCACTGTAGCGCTGGGGCCATCTGATGACGACCTGACGGACGAAGAGTGGTACAACAAATACATCAAGGGGAACAACGCCCGCGGTACAAGCTTTTGGCGCGGTGGCCGTACTTGGGTCGGAGAGCTCGGTCCCGAGCTTATTGACTTGCCTGTCGGCACCCGCATTTATCCGGCGGATATGTCCGCTGCTATGGCAGCTGCGCCCAGCATCAGCAATCGAAACGAGAGCACGGTGATCGGTCAGCTGAACGTATATCCGGATTCGGAGAACTATTTGCGGATTTTGCGGCTTGTTGAAGCGAGTGAAGCGGCGCGGCAGACTGCTCGCGCAGGAGGGAATTACTTATGATACCATTCAGCCCGGAAACAATATCAAGTTCGGCAAAAAAGTGCGCTTTTTCTGCGGACGGGCGTTATTTTGCCGTGGCACTAAGTAGCAGTCCGTACATAGCAATCTACAAAAAGAGTAACGGCGTATACACAAAATTGAACAACCCCAACACGCTCCCGGCCGGTGTGGCGTTTGGCTGTTCATTTTCAGCCGATGGGGTGTATTTAGCGGTTGCGCATGCCAATAGCCCTTATATTACTATCTACAAGCGCACCGGCGATACATTTGCAAAACTGGCTAATCCGGCATCGCTCCCGACTGCTACGG
>JAAXZP010000415.1 GCA_012719815.1 Christensenellaceae bacterium | reverse complement strand
CTGTGATGGCAACGAACTCCGCCTGTGAAAACAAAAAGCCCAGCTCGATCTCGCCAATCACCTTTTTGCCGTCGCGCTGCGCCTTTATGATAAAATCCAGATTTGTGGGGACCCCCGGGCTTAACACCAGCGCATCCGCCGCCTCCGCCACCGGCCCCGGGTCCGCGCCCAGTGCGAATTCCGCGCGCCCCTTGAATGCGTCCAAAGCCCCATCGGGGAATCTATCCTCCGTCTTGGCATCGTACAGCACCAAGCGGGCGCCGTGGTCCAGCAGCAGGCGGGCGCTCGCGATGCCGCTCTTCGCCATGCCGACGATCATCACCTTTTTCCCTACGTAATCCATATTTCTCCCCCGAATTCCCCCGTCAGTTGACCGACAATATCGCCACCAGGCACAGCAGCACCGTAATCATCATATAGAACGAGACGATCTTGGTCTCCGGCACGCCCTTGAGCTCAAAATGATGGTGGATGGGAGCCATCCTAAATATGCGCTTCCTGCGCAGCTTGTACGAGCCCACCTGCAGTATCACCGATACGGAGGTCAGCACATACAAAAGGCCCGTGATCACCAGCAGCAGCTGCAGCCGCGACACGATGGTGCCCACCGCGAGCGCCGCGCCCAGCGCCAGCGAGCCGGTATCGCCCATGAACACCTTGGCGGGATACGTGTTGAAACGCAAAAAGCCCAGGCACGCGCCCGTCAGCGCCGCCGAGAACACCATCATGTTGCTGATGCCCGCCGCCGCGAGATCCAGCCCCGTCGTCACGTAAAGCTGGTACATGCCCAGCAGTATCACGGTATACGCCGCGCTGTTGATCATCGTCACGCCGGACGCCAGGCCGTCGAGGCCGTCTATTAGGTTCACGCTGTTGACCATCGACACCATCACGAACACCGTAAACGGCACATACCAGCCGCCCAGGTCCCATTCCATTCCGCCGGCAAACGGCACGATGAGCTTGGAGCCGATGATGGGCGAATTGTATGCGTAAAACGCCACGATAATCGCGATGCCCAGCTGCCCGATGATCTTCTGGTAGGCCTTCAGGCCCAGCGAGCGCTTTTTGATGATGATGATAAGGTCGTCCATCATGCCGATAAGGCCGTAGCCCAGCGTGACAGCGAGCGCGAACCATACATACTCGAAGCTGCCTCGCGCAAATATCAGGGTGGCGGCAGTCAGCGCCACGAGTATGATGACGCCGCCCATGGTGGGCGTCCCCGCCTTGGAAAGATGCGTCCGCGGCCCGTCGTCGCGCACCTGCTGTCCGAATTTCAGGCGCTTTAAGAGCGGCACGCCCACATAGCCCGCCGCCAGCGCAATGAAAAACGACGCCAGCACCGCATAGATGATGATATCCATTGCTGTATTATCTCCCGTATGCCCACACAAAACCGTGTGCCTTATTCGTCCGTCAAAAGCAGCTCAGCCACAACCACTTTCTCATCGAAGGGGTATTTGATGCCTTTAATCTCCTGATACGTCTCGTGGCCCTTGCCCGCCAGCACGATGATGTCGTCGGGCTGGGCGTTGTGGATGGCGTAGCGGATGGCCTCGCGCCGGTGTTCGATGCAGACGTATTCGCAGTCCGTTTTTTTGATGCCCGCCTCGATCTCCTCGATGATCTTCATCGGGTCCTCCGTGCGCGGGTTGTCCGACGTGATCACCACATAGGAGGAGAGCTTTCCGGCGATTTCGCCCATGATGGGCCGTTTGCCCTTGTCGCGGTCGCCGCCGCAGCCGAACACCGTGATGATGCGCGTGCGCGCGAACTCGCGCACCGTCAGCAGCGTGTTCTCCAGGCTGTCCGGCGTGTGCGCGTAGTCCAGTATGATGGTAAAAGGCCGGTTGCCGGTATCCAGCACCTCGAAGCGGCCCGCCACGCTGGGCATCGCTTCCAGCCCCGTCTTGATAATCTCCGGCCCCACGCCCAGCAGCATGCAGGCACTGGCAGCCGAGAGCGAGTTGTATACGCTGAATATGCCGGGGATTTTCAGGCTCAGCGGCAGCATCCCCTGCCGGGTGCACAGGTCGTACGTCACGCCGCGCGGCGTGATCTCGATATTGCGGGCGTACACGTCCGCCTCTTCCTTGATGCCGTAAGTGAGCCACTCCACGCCCTCGATGCCTTCCATTATGCGCCCCGCCGACGCGTCGTCTACGTTGACGGCCGCGCTTTTGGCGTGGTGGAACAGCTTCTTCTTGGCGTTTAAGTAGTTATCGAACGTGACGTGAAAGTCCATATGGTCCTGCGTCAGGTTGGTGAACACCGCCACGTCGAACGTGATGCCTTCCACGCGGCGCAGCTCCAGCGAATGGGACGATACCTCCATCACCACGGCCTCGCAGCCCTCGTCCGCCATCTGCCTGAGCAGCGCGAACAGGTCGGGCGATTCCGGCGTGGTTCTGTCGGTGTGCAGCGTCTGCTGCCCGATCATGTTGACGATGGTGCCGATGAGCCCCGTCTTTTTGCCCGCGCTCTCCAGCACCGATTTGATCATGTACGTCGTGGTGGT
>JAAXZP010000414.1 GCA_012719815.1 Christensenellaceae bacterium | reverse complement strand
GCTGGTAATAGAAAATACAGGAGGTTAGATAATGAAGAGATTAAAGGTAGCCAGATTGATATGTATGATGGTGGTTCTGTGCTTGTCCGCGTTTATGTTTGCTGGTTGCAACAAAACGGCTGAACCAGCGGCAACACCGGCACCCGCCGCAAAAACAGAAGCACCTGCTCCTGCTCCAGAATCCGAAGAACCAGCGGTTGAGGAACCGACAGAGGAGCCGGCTCAGCAGGTTGCGGAAGTTGAGTATGCAACGCCGGTGCCAATAAAGGCGCAGGCTTCTTTTGAGGGAATCAAGGCGAGTGGCCCGATTAAAGTTGCTTACATGCCCCCTGCTACCGAATTTAACTATTACATGGCGATTGGGGCCGGTATTGATCAGCGGGCAGCCGAGTTGGGCGTCGAGACATTCATGCTTGCACCACAAAGCGGCGCAGATATCCTGGGACAGATGAACATGCTTCAGGACGTGATCGGGCAGGGCGTTAATGCGATCATTCTCTCTACGCACGATGAAAATGCTGCGGCACCGCTGGTCAAACAGGCAGTAGAGAAGGGGAGCGTTGTGATCATCGTGATTTCTGATATTCCGGATTTCCCGACCCCCGTCCATGGTGTTGTGGGCTATTCACAAAGGAAAGCACAAAAAGCAATCGGTGAGTATGCAGTGAAGCTGATGGCGGGCAAGGAAGTAAAAGTGGGCCTCATTGAAGGACAGCCGGGTTATCATGCAACGGAACGCGCAGAGGGTTTCCTGGAGGGCATTAAAGGCGCAGATAACTTTGAGGTGGTTTCCAGGCTGGACGGAAAGTGGAACGTCGAGGGCGGAAATCAAGCGGCCATGGACATGCTGCAAGCGCACCCGGAAATCAATCTGATCGCTGCCGGCAACGACTATGAGATCTTGGGAGCTCAGAAAGCAGCGGCGGCACTGGGCCGCACTGATATCGTATTCCTTGGAAATGACGGCGACACAGCTTGCCTGGAAGAAATTTACGCAGGCAATATCCAGGCTACAGCCAATACGACACCCTTTGTGATGGGCCGGATTGCGCTTCAGGTAGTCATTGACAGTCTGAACGGAAAATTCACCGGTGGGTTCGTGGAAACTCCCAGTGTCGTAACTGATGCAAGCAATGTGCTCAGTTTCCTTCAGAAACCCGAAGAGCTTTTCCCGGCACCATCCAAAGTGTATTAAGCAAAAAACATTATATCATAGTTCATGGGTGGGGGCAACCCCGCCCATGAAAACAAGTTGATGGAAGGGGCGAGTTCGGAAACTATTTTCGGCTGGACGGCTGATTACACTTCAAATTCGGCAGCTCTTTGACGTCTTGCATAGATATTGATGGAAGTTAATAAGGGAGACAAAATGCATACTGGCTCCCCTTGGTTAAATTTTTGCAAAAAATTGGAGGGAATGAAGTGAAAAACATTGTGAAGCCACACGCCAAAATAGATTGGGATATTATAAACAAATTTCTGGAGATGAAGGATGTATTAAGTTTATCCGCAGTGGTCAGCGATGCTCAGGAACGCGATAACGTGATGCGGCATGACATCAAACCGAGAACCATAAATAAGCGCATTATCGGGCCGGCGTTGACGGTAAAACTGACGCCAGGAGATATCGTCGACTGTCTAGCGATATTCGATGTGGCCGAGAAGGGTGACATTGTCGTGATTGACGCATTCTCCGAATCGGAGACGTCCATTTGGGGCGGTCTCATGTCCGGGCTGAGTCGCGCCGCCGGCATCGTGGGTGCTGTTATTGACGGCAGCGTGCGCGACATTGATGAAGCCAGGATGCTGGAGTTTCCGATTTACTCAACTTATGTGAGCCCTCGGGCCTCGCACACGGCGTATTCAGGGCGCAAGGAGCCTATCGAGATTAATACGCCCATTGTCTGCGGCGGCATCATCGTACGGCCGGGTGACCTTGTGGTAGCCGATGAAATAGGTGTCACCATCGCGCCGGCAGAAGATTTAGCTGAGATATACGTGAGGGCAAAGGAACAAGCCGACAAAGAGGAAGCCACCCGTGCGGAGATTTTAAAGGGGGCAACAGTAGCCGAACTGCTCGAAAAATTCGGGCGTATATAAACCAAGTGTTACTAAAGGAGTTAGTGCTGTGAAGATTTACGATCTGTCATTACCGTTGTCTGTGACCGATCCGGTATTTCCGGGCACGCCCGGAATGGCGTATGAACATACGCAGCTGATAAGCAAAGATCATTATAATCTGGGTCTGGTTCATGTCAACACTCATGCTGGCACGCATACGGATGCCCCGTTGCATTTTATTGAAGGCGGCACCGATCTGGCCGCGGTAGATCCCGGAAAGTATGTCGGGCCCGCGTATGTTGTGGAATGCACGGATAAGGGTGCGTTTGATGTGATCGACGTTTCCGATGTGGAGCCGCATGCCGAAAACATTGTTCGTTGCCGGCGGGTGATTTTCAAGACAGGCTGGTCCAAACAGTTCGGAAGGCCGGAATACTTTACGGATTATCCGGTTATATCGTTGGAACTGGCCAGGTGGCTGACGGAAAACGGCATCGTGATGGTGGGCGTGGAACCGCCGTCGCTGAATCCAGCGCTGTATATCGAGGTGCATCAAACACTGCTGGAAGGAGGCGTCGCTGTCGTGGAGGGGCTGACCAATCTGGACTGCCTACCGAGCCAGGAGATTTTCTTCTGCGGCGCGCCGATTGCATTGGTCGAGGGCGACGGTTTCCCCATCCGGGCTTTGGCGATTGAATTTTAAGCTATGGCTGAAGGAGAGGAGAGAAATGGAACACGTTATTGAGCGAATCAAGGAGCATAAAATTATCGCCATCGTCCGCGGCGTTGCATTGGACGACATTGTTCCAACGGCTCATGCGCTGATGGATGGCGGTATCCGGCTGCTGGAAGTGACGTTCAACCAGTCAAGCAGCACGGGAGAGCAGGATACTGCGGAAGCGATACGCCGGCTATGCAGCGCGTTCGGCGATGATATGATAATCGGCGCGGGTACGGTTGTAAGCGAGCGGCAGGTGGCTGTCGCTGTGGAGGCAGGAGCTCAGTATATCATCTCCCCCAACACGGATGCCGCCGTGATAAGAAAGACGCTGGAACTGGGCGCTGTGTCGATACCCGGTGCGCTGACACCCACCGAAGTGCTATATGCGCACAACCTGGGGGCACACTTTGTCAAGCTGTTTCCGGCGGGGAATCTGGGGACCGGCTATATTAAGGCGATCCGTGCGCCGATCAGCCATATTCCGCTGCTTGCAGTGGGCGGTGTGAACGATAAAAACCTGATGGATTTCTTTAAAGCCGGCGTGAGCGGCGTGGGCGTGGGCGCCAACATTGTTGACAACAAGCTCATAAAAGAGAAGAAATTCGATGAACTGACGGCGCTTGCGAGACTGTACACATCTCAACTGTGAACAAGGAGGGAATACAAGTGAGCCGAGTGGTATGTTTCGGAGAGATCATGGGGCGATTAAACCCGGAAGGTTATTTGAGAATCGGGCAGGCGAGAAAGTTTGAACTCTCGTTCGCAGGCGGCGAAGCCAACGTGGCGGTTTCGCTGGCGAACTACGGAATAGATGTGGCTTATGTCACCAAGTTGCCGAAAAACGATCTGGCGAAATCCGTGGTACGGGAACTGCGGGGCTATGGTGTGGATGTTTCGCATATTGCCTACGGCGGCGATCGCTTGGGCATGTATTACGTGGAAAAGGGCGCGTCGCAGCGGCCCTCCAAAGTTATCTATGACCGCAAGTATTCTTCAATATCCACCGCAAAGCGAGAGGACTTTGACTGGGATGCCATATTCGAGGGCGCGCAGTGGTTTCATTTTACTGGAATCACGCCGGCGCTGTCCGACGGATGCGTGGATATTTGCCGGGATGCCTTAAAAGCGGCAAAAGCTAAAGAATTAACGATAAGCTGCGATCTGAATTACAGAAAGAATCTGTGGTCCAGCGAAAAAGCGGGAAAAGTGATGGCGGAACTGATGGGCGATGTGGACCTCTGCATAGCCAATGAAGAGGATGCGGAAAAGGTGTTCGGTATTAAAGCAGATGACACCGATATTTCCGGAGGCCGGCTTAGCCGGGAGGGTTATATCAATGTAGCCCGTCAGCTGACCGACAGATTTGGCTTTAAGATGGTGGCTATCACGCTGCGTGGCAGCATATCCGCAAGTGACAACGACTGGGGTGCTATGCTGTACGTAGACGGCCAAAGCTATTTCTCCCGCAATTACCGCATCCATATCGTAGATAGGGTGGGAGGTGGCGACTCGTTTGTGGGGGCGCTGATATTTGCGTTGCTGTCCGACTATGATACTCAGCGCGCAGTAGAATTCGCAGCGGCGGCATCCTGCCTCAAGCATACGATTGAATTCGACTTTAACCAAGTTACCGTAGATGAAGTGGAAAAATTAATGGGCGGAGACGGTTCCGGCCGTGTTCAGAGATAAATAGTAGGTTATTGGGAGATAGGTCATGTCGCCGAAACTAAAAGTCGAACATATCCGAAAAGCATTTCCCGGTGTGGTGGCAGTCAATGATGTCAGCTTTGAGCTGGGAGAAGGGGAAGTTCTGGCGCTCCTAGGCGAAAACGGTGCCGGCAAATCAACGCTGACCAAAATCATATGCGGCGCGCTGAAACCGGATGAGGGGCGTATCATCATCGACGGCAAGGAGCAGTCATTTGACTCTTCTTATGACGCGATGAAAGCAGGCGTCGGCATGGTTTACCAGGAACTATCTATGGTGGGCAGCATGACCGTCGCGGAGAACATCTTCATGAATCGTCAGCCGGTCAACAAGCTGGGAAATATCAGGTGGCGTGAACTCTATGCAAATACCGAGGCTATTCTTAAGAAGTTTGAGCTGAATATCAGCCCCAGGACGCTCGTTAAAACGCTTTCCGTGGGAACACAGCAGCTGCTGGAAATACTCAAGGCGCTGTCGTTTAGCCCCAAGGTAATCATACTTGACGAGCCGACCAGCTCGCTCGCCGACACGGAAATTGAACTGCTGTTCCGCATCATTCAGAATCTGAAGAGCGAAGGATATTCCTTCATATATATCACGCACAAGATTTCCGAAGTGTTCCGGATCGCAGACCGTATCATGGTGATGCGGGACGGCCGGTACATAGGCAGCAAATTGATCAACGAGGTGACAGAACGCGATATCGTCACGATGATGGTGGGACGGGAAATCAGGGACCTGTACGGCATAGAGCAACGGAGCCGGCGAATATCGGAAGAGTATTTATTTGAGGCGGAGGATATCACAGCTGCCGGGCTTTACGAACACATCTCTTTCGGTGTACGGCGTGGTGAGATTGTCGGCTTTGCGGGGCTGATTGGCTCCGGACGGACTGAGATGGCGCTGGGGCTGTTGGGCGCGCACCGGGTGGACAGCGGCGTGATTAGGATGCACGGCAAAGCCATTAATATCCGTACGCCGAGCGACGCTATCAGACACAAAATCGTCTATCTGACCGAGGACAGAAAGAAATATGGTTTATATCTGAGATCGTCGGTTAAAGCCAACGTCATAGCGCCTAAGCTGAGGAGCTTTTCTCGGTATGGCTTCATGAAACGCAAATCGGTCACAGAGTATGCGATCGGAGAAGTCAAGAAATATTCCATTGCGACGCCATCAGTAGACCAAAAAGTGATCAACCTCTCAGGAGGCAACCAGCAGAAGACGCTGATATCCATGTGGATGGGTATCGAACCCGAACTGCTCATCATTGATGAGCCCACAAGGGGTGTTGATGTGGGAGCCAAGGCTGATATTTACAAGAACATCAAAGCTTTTGCCGATCAGGGTAATGGCGTGGTGGTAATTTCTTCCGAGCTTCCGGAACTGATCGGCATCTGCGACCGCATATTCGTTATGCACAAAGGGCAGATTCGAGGCGAACTCAAAAAGGAAGAGTTTTCCGAGGACGTCATTATGGAAATGGCGACCGGCATTAATTCCAATTATATACAGGGGAGCCAATGCAATGAGCAGAGGTAAATTCGATTTCATCAAAAAGGTCACGTCGTACCGCGAGTTTATACTAATTTTTGTCATCATCATATTCAGCCTTGTAGTTTCGCTGTTCACGCCTTACTTCTTTACAGGAACCAACCTAGGGGCCATGCTGATGGGACTTACGGTAGAAGGCCTGGTGGTGTTGGGTATGGTGATACTGCTGGTGTCCGGCGGCCTGGACCTGTCAGTAGGCGCGGTGATGGCGTTTGTGGGTGTTGTGACAGGAATGATGGTCATATCAGATG
>JAAXZP010000413.1 GCA_012719815.1 Christensenellaceae bacterium | reverse complement strand
TGAAGGACGCGGTGCAGGTGGCAGGCTTGCGCGACTCAGTTCTTTCGGCTTGCCATATCAGCTCCTTATGTGATATTTTATATTAGTAAGTCGTCCAAACTAATCAAACGGATGGCCTGCCCGCGAAGGCGATGCCAACGCCGCGGACAACGGACGCTGATTTGCGATATTGATTGCAGGCCCTGCCTGCGAAAGGGGGCGCTATGACCGAACAGGAGATCCGGGCACTGCTGAACCAGGTGCTCAAGAAGATGTTTTACCGCGTGCTGCGGCTGCAGGAAAAAAGCGTGTCGCAGGCCGCCAACGCCAACTTAAGCCGGACGGAGATGCACGCGCTGGAGATCGTGCAGGATTGCCCCGGTGCGACGCTGACCCAAATCGCAGAGATGCTGGACGTCACCAAGGCAACGGTCAGCGTGTCGGTGAACAGGCTGGTGAAAAAAGGCTGCCTCAAAAAGACCAAAATACAGGACGACAGGCGCAAAAGCGCTCTGCAGCTCACCGAGAAGGGGGAGGAATGCTGCAAAAAGCACAAGCAGTTCCACGACACGATGATCGACAGCATGCTGAAGGATTTCGATATCGCGTCCTGGCCGGAGCTGCTCAAAGGGCTGCAGGCGCTGCTGGAGTTCTTTGAAAGGCTTCGTATCTGAATCATGACCAAACTCCAAAACTTTTATGACAATTTGTTTATGCGGATGCGGCGGGCTGAAATAATTGCTTAACAAATCGACGTGCAGGGCGGCCGGTTTGCAACACAACCGTAAAGAATGCCGCGCAGAAAGGTCTTATTTAAGGTATCTGCGCCGGCGGAGGAAAAAGGAGCCGCATTGACAGACCTGCCGCAGCGTGATAATATCTGCTTTAAAGATATGGTTAGATGTACTAACCATATGGGCGGCATCATACATATTTATTACCGTTAAATGAAGGAGTCGACAATGGATCTGGACGCCATATTCTCACTGATAGACCGGGCGGAAAAGTCCTCATTCAACAGAATTGAGATTGAGTATAAGGAACTCAAGCTGCGCCTGGAGCGCGAAGCCGGGCAGGCTTTCGTCGCTGCGCCGCAGCCGGTGCAGCCGCAGCAGCCGGCGGCGCCGGAAACGGAGAGCCGGCCGGAGCAGGCGGAGCCGGACAGCGGCGAATATATCCGTTCACCGATATCCGGCGTGTTCTACGTGGCCAAAGAGCCGGGTGCGGAGCCGTTCGTCAGGGAAGGCAGCCGCGTCTGCAAGGGCGACACCGTATGTATCATCGAAGCGATGAAGACGATGAACGAGATCACCGCGCCGTTCTCGGGCGTCATCACAGCGGTACTGAAAAAAGACAAGGACCCGGTAACGGCGGGCGACGCGCTGTTCCGGCTGGCCCAGGACAAATAGCATGAGTACCGTACTGGTGGCCAACCGGGGCGAGATTGCGGTGCGCATCATCCGCACCTGCAAGAAGCTCGGGCTTAAAACGGTGGCGGTGTTCTCCGAGAACGACGAAAACGGCATGCCCGCACGCCTGGCGGACGTGAGCGTGTGTATCGGCCCGCGCCAGGCGGACAAGAGCTATCTGAACATCGACAGCATACTCGCGGCGGCAAAGGCCTTCAAGGCGGACATGATACACCCCGGCGTTGGATTCCTGTCAGAGAACGACGCGTTTGCCGAAGCCTGCGCCGAGGCGGGAGTGCGCTTCATCGGGCCGGACCCGGAAACAATGCGCCTCCTGGGCGACAAGCAGACGGCGCGCCGGACGATGATTGAAAACGGCTTCCCCGTGGTGCCCGGCTCGGACGGCACGGTGGCCAGCGTGAAGGACGCCTTGGCCGGCGCCCGGGAGATCGGCTTCCCGCTGATGATCAAGGCGGCCAAGGGCGGCGGCGGCAAGGGCATCCGCGTGGTGAGCGACGCCGCTGCGCTGGAGAAGGAGTTCGCGCTGGTGCGCCGCGAAGCGGAACTGGCTTTCGGCGACGGCAGCGTGTATCTGGAAACTTACCTGCCCGAAGCGCGGCATATCGAAGTGCAGATACTCGCGGACATGCACGGCAATGTGCTGCACCTGGGCACGCGCGAGTGCAGCCTGCAGCGCAAGAATCAGAAGCTGCTGGAGGAAGCGCCCGCGGCCAACGTGGAGCCCTCCATACTGGCAGCCATCCAGCAGACGGCGGTGGATATCGCGCGGTGCGTGGGATATAAAAACGCGGGCACGGTGGAGTTCCTGCTCGCGCCGGATGGGCGGTTCTTCTTCATGGAGATGACCGCGCGCATCCAGGTGGAGCATCCGGTGACGGAGAGCATATACGGGCTGGACCTGGTGAAAGCCCAGATACAGGTGGCGATGGGCCACCACCTGACCGTGCCGCAGGAGCAGATCGTGCCGCACGGCCACGCCATCGAGTGCCGCATCAACGCCGAGGACCCGGCTGAGAACTTCCGGCCGTCGCCCGGGCTTATCAGGAGCATGACGCTGCCGGGCGGCAACGGCGTGCGCATCGACACCGGCTACGCCGCGGGAGACGAGATATCGCCGTTTTACGACTCGATGGTGCTGAAGCTCATCGGAACGGGCGACGACCGCGACGAAGCCATCCGCCTGTGCGAAAGCGCGCTCTCAGAGCTTTCCATCGAGGGCATCAGCCACAACGCGGCATTCGCGCGCGCGATGCTGGCGGACCCCGACTTCCAGTCGGGCCGCGTGCACACCAGGTGGATCGAGCAGGTGTTTATCCCGCGTTATTTGAGAGGTCAGCAAGGAATCTGTTCAGTGAGAAAGTGACGGCAACTTCCGAGGAAACGGACGTACTCGGTGACAAGCCGGAAATGCTGCGCTGCAGCGGCTGCAGGCGCGAGATGGTGGCGGACATCGTGCATGCGGCGGATTCCATCTGCCCGTACTGCGGCGCGCTGTTCCGTCAGCCCGCTTACAGGCGCATCGAAAGCATCGTGGACAGCGGCAGCTTCATCGAGATTGAGCGCGACGTGGAATGCCGCGATCCGCTGTCCTTTCCGGGATACAGGACAAAGATTGAAAGCGAGCGCAGCAAGTCCAAAGTGCAGGAGGGCGTGGTGGTCGGCAAGGCCACCATCAAGGGCCTGCGCACCGCCATCGCGGTGATGGACTCGTATTTCATGATGGGCAGCATGGGCACCGTGGTGGGGGAGAAAATCGTGCTCATCACCGAGTTCGCGACGCTCAACAGGCTGCCGCTCATCATATTCTGCGCGTCGGGCGGCGCGCGGATGCAGGAGGGCGTGCTCTCGCTGCTGCAGATGTCGCGCACGACCATCGCGCTGGCGCGGCACAGCGCCCAGCGGCTGCTGCACATCAACGTGCTGACGCACCCCACCACCGGCGGCGTGACGGCGAGCTTCGCGATGCAGGGCGACATCACGCTGGCGGAGCCGGGCGCATTGATCGGCTTTGCCGGGCCGCGCGTCATCCAGCAGACGGTAGGCGACAAGCTGCCCGAAGGCTTCCAGACGGCGGAATACCTGTACGAGCGCGGCCTTATAGACCGCATCGTGGAGCGCCGCGACATGCGCGACACTTTGGCGGCGTTGCTGGCGTTGCACGCCGGAAGCGGCGCTGACGAAGTGCGTCACAAAACCACGCTGAAGGATTGGTACGACGATGTCTTCAAACGAAACTCTTAAACCGAATGCCGCGGAAACCCAGGAACAGGCCTGGATCCGCGTGATGAACGCCCGCAAGGAAAACAGGCCGCAGGCGCGCGATTACATCGCCAAGCTGTTTCACGGCGTGTTCGAGGTCAGGGGCGACAGGTGCATGGGCGACGACGAAGCCATCGTGACGGCTATCGCCTGGTTTGAGAACTGCCCGGTGACGGTGATCGGCCAGCAGAAGGGGCACACGCTGGAGGAACGCATGCGCTGCAACTTCGGCATGCCGAACCCCGAAGGGTATCGCAAATCCATGCGGGCGCTGCGCCAGGCGGAGAAGTTCCGCCGGCCCGTCATCTGCCTCGTGGACACGCCGGGCGCGTTCTGCGGCGTGGAGGCGGAGAATAAGGGGCAGGGGCTTGTCATCGCGGAGCACCTGCGCACGATGGCGACGCTGAAAACGCCCATCATCTCCATCATCATCGGCGAGGGCGGCAGCGGCGGCGCGCTGGCGCTGGCTCTGGCGGACCGCCTGATTATGATGGAAAACAGCTACTTTTCGGTGATATCGCCCGAAGGCGCGGCGTCCATACTGTTCAAGGACAGCTCGATGGCACAGGAGGCGGCGAAAAACCTGAAGCTGACCGCGTCGGACCTTAAGAGCTTTGGCGTGGTGGACAACGTCATCCGCGAACCGGAAAACTTCTCGCGCTTCAACATGGACGCCAGCGTGGAGGAGATCCGCCGGGTGATACGCGCGGCGCTGCGGCGGCTCACGCGCATACCGCCCGAAAGGCTGGTGGAAAACCGGCACCAAAAATACCTGAACATGAGGGGACTGTAATTGTTTGCACCGGTAGAGATAGCGGGCGTCGCGAGCTGCGTGCCCGCAAGAGTCGTGACAAATTTTGAACTGGAAACGAAGGTGGATACCAGCGATGAATGGATTTCAAAGCGCACCGGCATCAAAACGCGGCACGTCGCCGTGGAGGAGACGGCTGTGGGCATGGCGGTTCAGGCTTCGGCGGAAGCGCTGGCGATGTCGGGCGTAGGAAAGGACGATATCGGCCTTATTATGGCATGCACCGTGTCGGGCG
>JAAXZP010000036.1 GCA_012719815.1 Christensenellaceae bacterium | reverse complement strand
GTGTCACAAAGCGGATCCGGGCGGTCAATACGTCGGCGGACGTGTATGTGATCAACCGGGAGAACGTGTGCTGGCTGGTGGAGTATTTCCGCAACGCCTGGCCGTTCGACATGGTGGTGATAGACGAAAGCAGCAGCTTCAAGTCTTACCAGGCGAAGCGGTTCAAAGCGCTGACATGGGTACGGCCGTTCATAAAGCGCATTGTGCTGCTGACCGGTACGCCGGCGCCGAACGGGCTGATAGACCTATGGGCGCAGATGTACCTGCTGGATCAGGGCCAGCGGTTGGGTAAGAAGATCACCGGATTCCGTGAGCGGTATTTCAGCCCCGACCAGCGGAACGCGCAGCAGGTTTTCAGCTATCTGCCGAAGCCCGGCGCCGAGGAGGCCATCCAGCGGCTGATAAGCGACATCTGTATCAGCATGAAGGCCGAGGATTACATATCGCTGCCGGACATCACCGTGAACGACATCCCGGTGGTGCTGGACCCCGCGGCACGCAGGCAGTATGAGCGGCTGGAGACGGAGATGCTGCTGCAGGTGGACGAAAGCACCATCGACGCGGGTTCGGCGGCCGTGCTGTCCAACAAGCTGCTGCAGCTGTGCAATGGAACGGTGTATGACGACGAGGGCGGTGTGGTGGAGATCCACAAGTGCAAGATCGAGGCGTTCATGGAGCTGATCGAGCAGCTGAACGGGCAGCCGGCGCTGGTGTTTTACAACTTCCGGCATGACCTCGCCAGGCTGGAGGCGGCACTGTCCAAGACCGGCCTGCGCGTCCGGCGTCTGAACGGCCCGGCGGAAGAGACGGCCTGGAACAACAGGGAGATCGACATATTGCTGGCGCATCCGGCTTCCTGCGCGTACGGCCTCAATCTGCAGGATGGCGGCAACCACGTGGTATGGTTTGGGCTGAATTGGAGCCTGGAACTGTACCAGCAGGCCAATAAGCGGCTGCACCGGCAGGGCCAGACGCAGAAAGTGATCGTGCATCACCTGGTCGAGGAAGGCGGGCGCGACGAGGACGTGGTGGCGGCGCTGGAGGACAAGAGCGCGACGCAGGACCGGTTGATCGAGAGTCTGAAGGTCAGAATCAAAAAAGCGAAAGGAGAAGCGGCATGTGCATAGAGAAGCTGAGCGGGGGCTATGTCCCGATGTGCGCTTTATGCTATGACACACTGGACAGAGAGGAAGATTGGTACGCCGCCAAGGACGCCATGAAAGAGGCGGGGTGGAAGCAGGTGAAGATCGACGGGACCTGCTTTGACGTGTGTACGGAGTGTCAGCAGTACGATGGAACGGCTGACGGAGAATGACGGAAAGGAGGATTGAAAATGGTGGTATCAACTAGAGAATTGGTTGCCCTGTGTGGTGATAATTGGCCCGGCCTGTTTCCCAAAGGGCGTACAGTGTATGTGATTGTCGATGCGCTTGAATGGAAAAGGGGCAAGTCGAAAGTAAAGCCGGTAGTGGCGAGGTGTATTGTTTTAGAGATATGGTACGACGATGCGCCGGGGTCTGACCAAGTGTGGTTACAGATGGAGAATAAAGATAGATTCGGGTATTTGGATGCCCGAATTGATGACGACAGCTTTTTTGAAAAGGTCTTTCTCTTTGAGGATGAGGCTCACGCTGCTTTGAAGCTTAAGCAGGAGGATGCCGAATAATGGCCACTAAAAAGCAATACGCCGGGCCGGAGCTCTATGAGAAGAAGTTAGCCCGGGTTATGGAGCGCATGGGGGCGACCTGGTATAACTACGACTGGACTCGGCACATGGCGTACGTGGAGTTCCGGTTAAAGGGGCAGTTGTACCGCTTCGATCACTCCGTCGAAAAGGCACAGGCCCGAGGCTTCGACCTGACGTATGGCAGCGACGTATTCGCACAGCTGGTCATCAGCCTTGAGGATCTCGCGCGGATGGCCGAGCGGGGAATATATGAGCTGACGACATGGCTGGAGGGCATGAAGTTCCTGCCGCCGCCTGTGGTTGTTCCGGAGTTCTTCCGGGTGCTGGGCTTTGAGAGCATTCCGGCCAGCGTGGATGATATCAAAGCCCGGTTTAAGTCTTTGGCCAAGCAGGCGCATCCGGACGGCGGAGGCAGCAACTCGGCGTTCATTGCATTGCAGGAGGCGACAAAGCAGGCGATCGAGTATCTGGAAAAACAATAGGCGCAGAATAACCGTGACATAAATGATAAAAAGTGTTTCTCCTGGCAATGTCGTGAAGAAGACATACTTCTGTGGCTTAGCCAACCAGCAGATTGATCAAGCATAAAAAAAGACGCCCTCCGGCGCCACTGCGTATGGTGTATCTTGGCAAATTCATCATACCACATGTTGAGGGGGCGAGGCAAGTGGATCTGAGGAACGTGCGCAAAGTAAGGGTTAGAATAGAGCGGATAAAAGAGCACATCGAAGTGCTTAATTCGGCGAAGGAGTACGGGGAGCGCATGCTTCATACGGGTGGCAAAAGCAACTATCCAACTGACCGGATGTCACGGATCGTCGCCCGGATCGCGGAGCTGACGGACGAGCTGGTGAGCTGTGCACTGGAATATGACGTCGAAGTCACGCTGGCCGAGGAGGCGATCAGTAAGCTGTCTGAGTCGGAACAGAAGATCGCGCGGGCGCGATACCTGGACGGCCTGAGCTGGCGGGGGGTTGCGGCAAAGACGAATTACAGTGTGAGCCACTGCCGGAATATGAATAATTCGATCATCAGAAAAGTCAGTACACAATAGTACATTTTTCTGTGATATCATGTAGGCTGAAAATAGTGTGAATCGATCCCACCGCGCTTCTTGGGAAACCTAGCGGACCAGGGTGAGCCTTTTGTATAAACCAGCCGTTCAATATTGAGCGGCTTTTTGTTTGCAGATAATCGCCGCGGAGGTGGTGACTAAGTGAATGAACGAGGCAAGAGAGCGGGCCCGTAAGCTGTACCAGGAATCCGGCGGCCGGATGCTGCTGAAAGACATCGCGGCCCAGTTGGGTATCGCCGAGGGCACAGTCCGAAGCTGGAAAAAGCGCGACAACTGGGACGACAATAATGCAACGTTGCAAATAAGTGCAACGCAACGCAAACGCCGCGCTGCGACGAATCGAAAGGCTGCCGAATCTCTCAGCGCCAACGAGCAGCTGACCGATCGGGAGAAAGATTTCTGTGCGGCGTTCGTACACGCTCCCAGCGCTTCACAGGCCGCCATGATGACCGGGCATTACAGCACGTACGGCTCGGCGCGGACGGCCGCCTGGGAGATGATGAAGAAGCCGGCCGTGGTTGCAGAGATCCAGCGGCTCAAGGCGATAAAGCGGGCTATGCTGCATGC
>JAAXZP010000412.1 GCA_012719815.1 Christensenellaceae bacterium | reverse complement strand
GGCTGATGGATTTGGGCTATATGGACAACGACGAACCGACGGATTACTACGGCAGCGCCACCAAATACGCGCTGCAACTGTTCCAGCGCAAGCATAAACTCAGCGTGGACGGGCTTATCGGCGAGCAGACCTGGGCTGCGCTGTTCTCCAAGGACGCCCAGCCGTATACCGTGAAGCTAGGAGACCGTGGCACCGACGTCAAGGAAATCCAGAAACGCCTGAAGGAGCTGAAATATTTCTCCGGCAGCATCACCGGCGAGTTCGGCGAAAAAACCGAAGCCGCAGTCAAGGCGTTCCAGAAGCGCAACGGCCTGACCGTGGACGGCAATGTTGGCGAACACACGCGGGATACGCTGTTTTCGGAAGACGCCAAGCCGGCCAAGACCAGCAGCGGCAGCAGCGGCAGCAAGAGCGGTGGCAGCAACAACAGCAGCGGCAATAGCGGAAGCAACAGCGGGAGCAGCGGCGGCAAGAGCGGCGGCAGCAAAAAAACCGGCTCTCCGGCCACCAATGACCCCGATGCTGCCAAAGTGGACGCACTGCTTGCGTTTGCGCAAACCCTGCTGGGTAAGGAATATACGCGAGGCGGCAAAGGCCCCAATGAATTTGACTGCTCCGGCTTCGTGTATTACTGCCTCAACAATTCGGGCGCCAAGAGCATCAGATACATGACGTCCGGCGCCTGGGCCAAGAGCAGCTACGACCGCGTGGACAGCATCGGCGACTTAAAGCCCGGCGATATCATCTGCTTCAAGGGCCACGGGGGCATCTACATGGGCGGCGGCCAGATGATCCATGCATCGTCCAGCGCCGACAAGGTGGTCATCGGAAGCGCCACCGGCTCCTGGGCAAAAAGAAACTTTATCTGCGGAAGAAGAGTGGTCTATTAAACATTTGAGATATGCGCAAAAACGCCCCGTTCAAATCCGAGCGGGGCGTTTATATTCTGCCTGGAACTATGCCACCATATTGCGCGTCACGACAGCTTATTGCCGCATTTGAAGCAGAAGGCGCTTCCCGGCGGATTGGCATTGCCGCACTGCGCGCAGTGAACTTCTTCCGCACCCTGCGGCTGCTGGGGCGGCGGATACGGCGGCGGATACGGCGGCGGATAGGCGCCGGTCTGCCCGTAATTTGCGCTCGTTCCATAGGGCGCCGCTCCGGAATAGGGCGGCGGCGGATATTTCTGCTGGTATGCCTGAGACCCTGGCTTCGGTTCCAGACACAGCGCCACGATCAGCCCGATCAGGAAGAAAAAGAACCCCAGCACCCAGAAGCCCCCGTAGCTGTAGCCTTTCTTTCCGGCTATCGAAGCCGGGATAAACGCCAGCCCCACCGCGGCTCCCAGACAGATTAACCACACCAGTACGCCAATACCCGAATAATAGTAATCCATTATGCGGCCCCTTTCATATATTTTGTATATTATAACATTTGGTACATGTATATGGAACGGTCAACCAAAAATATTTTCTAAACAAAAAGGCTTCACCAGATATCCTGGCGAAGCCCTTGATTGTTTTGTTGTCTTATCCGAACCGCTTGACGTTCGCTTTCCTGACCGTTTCCACGATGCGCTGAATCGCCTCGTCCACAGTCATTTCCTCCGCCTTATCCGCGCGGCGCTGCTTATATTCCACTATGCCTTCCGCGGCCCGCCGCCCTACGTTGATGCGGTGCGGTATGCCGATAAGATCCGCATCCTTGAACTTCACGCCGGCGCGCTCGTCGCGATCGTCGATCAGCGTCTCGATGCCCGCTTCGCAGAGCTTTTGGTAAACTTGCTCCGCCAATTCCCTCTGCGTGTCGTTGGCGATGGATACCGGCACCACGATCGCGCTATAAGGCGCCACGCTGTCCGGCCAGATGATGCCGTCTTCGTCGTGTGATTGCTCGATGATCGCCTGCATCGTGCGATTAAGGCCGATGCCGTAGCTGCCCATCACACACGGCTTCTGCTGCGCGTCCTGATCCAGGTACATGCAACCCATCGCCACGCTGTATTTGGTACCCAGCTTGAATATATGGCCCACCTCGATGGTCTTGGCGAGATCAGCCGCCGCGCCGCACACCGGGCAGGGGTCGCCGTGCTCGAACAGGCGGATGTCCGCCACGTCGTCCGCCGTGAAGTCGCGGCCGTAATTGATGTTGATGAAGTGGTAATCCGTCTCGTTCGCGCCTATCAGGAAGTTGCGCATCAGCGGCACTTCCTTGTCGGCGATAATGCGCTTCACCTTCTTGAGGCCGATGGGCCCCGCAAAGCCGACCTCCGCGCCCGTCGCCTCGCGCACCTCCGCTGGGCTCGCAAGATCGAGGTTCGTGCACTTCAGGAAGTTTTTCAGCTTGGTCTCGTTGATCTCCCGGTCGCCCCGGATCATCGCGGCGATGATTTCGCCGTCCGCAACATACAGCAGCGTCTTGGCGAACTTGTCCGCCGCCAGGCCGAAAAAGCCCACCAACTCCGCGATGGTTCCGACATTCGGCGTGTGCACCTTCTCCACCGCCTTCATCTCTTCATCCAAAGAAGCGACAGGGTCCGGGCAGGCCGCCAGTTCGGCGTTGGCCGCGTAACCGCATTTCGGGCAGGAAACGATGGTGTCGTCGCCGATGTCCGATTTTACCATAAACTCCTGCGAGCCGGAGCCGCCCATCGCGCCGGTATCCGCCTGCACGACCACATAATCGAGCCCGCACCGGTCGAATATCTTGCAGTACGCGTCGTACATCTTGTTATACGATTCATCCAAACCCGCTTCGTCCACGTCGAACGAATAGGCGTCTTTCATCACGAATTCGCGGCAACGGATCATGCCGAAGCGCGGCCGCCGCTCGTCGCGGTATTTGGTCTGTATCTGATAAACCGTCCGCGGCATGGCTTTATACGACTGCATTTCCGGGCGCAGCACATGCGCGAATATCTCCTCGTGCGTGGGGCCCAGGCAAAAATCGCGGCCGTTGCGGTCTTTGAACTTGACCATCTCGGTGCCGAACACGTCCCACCGGCCCGACTGCTGGTAATATTCCGCCGGCAGGAACGCGGACATGACAAGTTCCTGCGCGCCCGCCGCGTCCATCTCCTCGCGGATACTGTTCTCGATTTTCTTAAACACCCGGAATCCCAGCGGCATCAGCGCATACACGCCCGCAGCCAGACGGCGGATCATCCCCGCTTTCAGCAGCAGCACATGACTTTCCGCCTCCGCTTCTGAAGGCACTTCTCTTAGCGTCGAGAAGAGTAGCTGTGACATTCTCATAGAAAAAAACTCCTTCAATCCTATATACTCGCAAAGTATATCACAATCGAAGGAGCTATACAACAAAGTTGCTGTCCGCAGGCTGATTTATTGTCCCGATTTTAATACGGCTTACGCTTTTTGGGGCTGCGTCGGACGGTTTGTACCGCTGATAAAGCAGCCTTGAGCCTTATCATTTCATGACCGGCAGTATAAACGTCTGCCCGCCGGCTTCGAGTATGTGCAGCTTCGTGCCGTACACCGATTCAAGCTTCTCGCGGGTCAGCACGTCCTCCGGCAGCCCCACGGCTGCCAGAGTGCCGCCCTGCATCAGCACGATCTGGTCGCAGTAAGTGAGCGCAAGATTGAGGTCATGCAGCACGCATACCACCGATATGCCGTGTTCCGCGGCCAGGCGTTTCACCGTGCTCATGATGTGCACCTGATGCCGGATATCCAGGCCGGTTACCGGCTCGTCCAGCAGCATTATATCCGCCTGCTGGGCGAGCGCGCGCGCGAGTAGCATCATCTGCCATTCGCCGCCGGAAAGCTCCGTCACCAGCCGGTCCTTAGGATGTGCGATACCCGCCTCTTTTAGCGCGTTCATCGCGATCTCATAATC
>JAAXZP010000035.1 GCA_012719815.1 Christensenellaceae bacterium | reverse complement strand
TCAAAGTTTATATAAACTTTGAATAAGTAATAGAATGAGAATTTTTTGGAATATGTAAGGAAACTGAAGCGGAAGTTATAATATAATTAATGCAGAAATGACTCTCCCGTAATATGTGAGAAAAATCTTCATTTACTGCGGGATTTAATTTTATTAAATCACAAAATATATCAAAATTTTATTTAAACCTTAATAACCTTTCCTTTTGTTATTTCTATCAAAGTCTTAGAGTCAGCTTGAAAACATTTAATATATTCGAAAATGTCCTTTGGAACAGATAAAATGCTTTGCATAATTTTCGCGTATTCTGGCTGCCGGCAGATAAGCCGGGCGATGGGCGGGCAGGGTGACGCGGCGGTGATTCTCCTGCACGCCGGCCAGCGAAAAAAGCAGCATCATCAGAAGCCCCGCTTGGATGCTGAAAACGGTGGCATCCACAAGGCCATGCAGCCCGATGCAGCCAAGCAGTGCAAATGCGAGCGCAAACCGGTCTCTGTCGCTTCCGATGCGGCGCATTCTCCATATGGGAGCCAGACAATTCTTCAGATAAGCGAGCACAAGCCCCGCGCCGAGCAGCCCAAAACTCAGCAGGATCTCCAGGTAGATGCTATGCGTGTGCATGATATGCATATGGTTGATGATAATATGACGGCGCATAAACGCCAAAACGCCCTTGCCGAATATCGGGGATTGCAGTATGCTCGCGATGGCGTAGCGCCATATATGGATGCGCGTGCTTATGTCCACGTCCAGCTGGCCCATCCGCGGGAAGAGGTTGGGCAGCGCGAACATTATAGCGGCCAGCCCTGCACACAAACCGATATGGATGCAAAGCGCCTTGTAGCTGCGGCAGAGTACGAGCATGAGCGTAGCGGCCACGCACAGCGCGAAGACGGCGGTGCGACATCCGGAAAAATACAGCCCGATGGCGTTGAAAACGGCCACTGCCGCATAATAGCACGACTGCTTGCGGTTTTTCGCATGGAGCAACTTGTACACCGCAAACAGCGTCACTATTTCAATCGCCGCAGCGTAGTAGTTGGCATTGTAGAACGTCGAGCTGATCCGGGCGGAGTGGGCACCGTTGGTCAGGTATTGAACAAAGGCCACCGCAAACGCAAACAAGCTCGCGGCACAGGATACTTCAATAATTTTATCGAACAGCTTGCGCGTCATGACGGACCGTACAAACGCCCCAATCAGGAAAAAAACGGCTAACAGCATCGCGACCGGCACGCCCATTTTGTTGCCATTTGCCAGCGCGGCCGCAATGCCCAACGCGCAGAGCGCCCACAGGTATTGGATGCCGGGTGACGTCAGCGCCAGAGGTATCAGGCGCTTTTCTTTTATCAGATAAGCGATGACGCCCAGCATCGCGGCAACGACCGCATACATGGAAACAAAAGCGGAAATGACGAGGCCCAGAACGATCCGCTCGTCCACCCTATACGCGTTCGTTATCTTCTTAATGATACTTCTAATAATACCGAACCCCTCCCTTTTTCAACATTTAATGAAAACATCGGGGACGGTTTCCCTCTCCAAATTCATGAATCATAACACAAAAGATCAAAAAAGATGTGTCGAGTTTGTAAATAATGATAGTTGCGCGCAGAGGGTGAGGGAATAACGGGGATAGTTATTTACAGTGCAGAGCATAAACCAACATAGCCGAGATTAATATTTTTTGTGTTAGATTAAAAGTAACAATAAAAAACTCTACTCCGTGACAATATAAGAAAATGGAGTGGAGTTTTTCTTTAAATACAAAAAGATATTTATATGAATTTGGCTTATTTAACCTTGATAACGCTTCCTTTGGTTATTTCTATCAGAATTTCAGGCGTCAGCTTAAAAACGGCATGAGGAGTTCCGGCGGCTGCCCATATTTCACTGTGCTGGGTCAAATCTTCATCAATAAATGTGGCTATTGGCTTTGTATGCCCGACCGGCGGAACGCCGCCTATTGCAAAGCCTGTATGTTCCAAAACAAATTCCGCGTCCGCTTTTTCCAGTTTCTCGCCCACATATTGTTTAACCAGTTTTTCATTCACCCTGTTTGCGCCGCTTGCAATGATCAATATGGGCTTTTGAGACGATTTACCCTTAAATACCAGCGATTTGGCTATCTGGCCAACTGTACAGCCTATGGCGTTTGCTGCTTCCAGTGCCGTACGAGTGGAGTCCGGAAATTCAATTACATTGAGTTCAAACCCGAATTCGTTGAGGACAGCCTGTACCCTTTCCGCGCTTTTCGTTAAACCGGATGACATGATGATTACCCCTATAACAACATAAAAACATTCTTAACTCTGTAATAATAAACTATTGCTCTGTAAAAATAAAGTCCGTTCGCATTGCAGGCAGATACAAAAGGGAATAAAAAGCGCAGGGGAGGACCTGCACTAGGACTGAATAGACACGCTGACTATAATGAGGTTGTGCGCTTTACGAACGCATCAACTCACTTTTTCATCGTGCTGTACACAAAACGGTACAGCTCGAACAGCGCGAAAGCGGCGGGATCGTCCACGTTGATGTCCGGATGGTATTTGGCAAGTATGCCGTTCCAGCCGAGGCTGTCGATTTCCTCGCGCATGGCGCGGAAGCTGACCGCGTGGCCTTTTTTCGCGTTTATCTCCAGCAGTTTTTCGCGGATGCGGTTGAAGTTGCGCAGTATGTCTCTTACCGGCAGCTGGATACTGTCGTCTTCCGGCTTATTCATGGTTTCCTCCTTCGGGCAACAGCCCAACGTTGGTCTATAAAAAAGTTGGATAGAGGACAGCAAAAGTACGGCAAGATATAAGTTCAAAATGTGGGATTAAAACAGGTAATGCGCTTCCTCGGTCCATATATTCTACATCAAAGTTGTGGTTTTGACAATAGACATGCTTATCACTATACTATAATAGAACAAACCTCGAGATTGCTTATACTTCAATACCGGTTCCCATTCTTTGGACCCGAAGTAAAACAGAGAAATTGTCAGCAGAAAGACAAATGATGATGAAACGTAGGAAAATTATATCCTTTATATTTGCCATAGCCCTGGCAGTGTCGATTTTTGCCGGATATGTGCCGGCGGCGCGCGCCGAAGTCACCATTGACCAGACGGGCACTGTGAACACGCCGGATACAAACCTGCGCGCGCAGCCTTCCGTCCTCTCCGATGTTCTGGTCCGCATGGACAGAGGCGCGGCTGTAACGGTGCTGGAAGGCAGCGTTGGCGGCTGGTGCAAGGTGATGTATCAGGGCTATACCGGCTATGTCCGCTCGGATTTTATCGACGTGATGGTGACGGGCCTTAACGACCCCGGCGTGATCGTCTCGGAAGCTGCGATGACCAGCGAGCCGGGCGACGGTGCGGCGATAGGCACATTGGCTGTGGAAACCCAGGTAACGATCACCGGCTCGTACGGAAGCTACTATCAGGTCAATACTCAGGACAAGACGGGCTTTGTGCCGATGGACTGCGTCCACAAGAAGAAGATCATCACGCTGAACATGAGCGCGACCATCAACGCTTCCAACGTCAACCTGCGCAGCATACCCAGCACCTCCGGGGAAATCGTGGCCTGCATGAAGCGCGGCGACAAGGTGATGGTCCACAGCTTACAGGATCACTGGGTTAAAGTGGATTATCAGGGCAGGTCCGGTTATGTGCGGGGCGACTTTGTTACCTACAGCGTGTCGGGCGACAATTACCTGACGGCGATGAACGTGGGCATGCGAGGGCCGGCTGTTTCCCCGCTGCAGGTGGCGCTGCGCAAGAAGGGCTTCTTCCATGTGGCGGCCAACGGCGTGTACGGCAAGGCTACCCGCGCCGCGGTGAAGAAGTTTCAGCAGTCGGTTTACCTGGATGCGGACGGCATCGCGGGTGAGCAGACGCTGCTGTTGCTGTTCGGCAAGGACGCGGCCAGGATATGGAACAACTTCCGGACTGAGATGGAGCCGCAAAAGCCGCAGCAGAACGGCCGGGTTTGGCTGATAGACTGGTTCGACGGCATGAACAAGATCATGAAGCGCATGACGCCGTTTCTGGTGATTGACGTGCGCACGGGCATCAGCTGGAAGATGCAGCGTTTCGGGGGCTACACAGCGCTGTGGCACGCCGATGTGGAGACAGTGACCAAGAGGGATACCGAGAAGATGACCGAGGCATGGGGCGGTGAGCTGAACCCCACGCGCCGTCCGGTATGGGTAAAATACGACGGGAAGTATTATGCCGCCAGCCTGATGGGTTACGTGCACAACACCGGGCCCACGCCGAACAACGGCATGGACGGCCAGGTCTGCCTGCATTTCAGGGGCAGCAAGATCCACAGTTCCGGCCGCCTGGACGAGGCGCACCAGGCCTGCATTATGGAAGCGTTTTACAGCGCCGACAAGCTGGAGGCCTACATCAGCTCCGGAAAAGTCTGAATCAAACAGGGATACGCGACATGAGAAGATACGCAACATGGATACTATTCATAGGGCTGGCCCTGGCGGTGGCGCTTGCCGGCTGCGCGAAGCCGGCGGATTCGCCGTCGGTGACCGGTACGCCGCAGCCCGCGGAAACGCCCACGCCCATTCCCACCACGGCGCCCGACGTGACAGCCGCGCCGGCCGACGAGGAAGAGGGCGCGGTGCTTGCAGACGGCTGGACGTATTATCTGGACGAGGATGAAACTGCGGTGACGGACTACGGCGAAGACCCGCGGCTATGCCGCAAAAACGAGAGCAGCGTCGAGGACCTCGGCATCCGCGGCTTTGCGTTTGACGTCATCGGGGACTATATCTATGTGGATTCCCGCTATCCCGACCTGGACGACAAGGGCAACCAGGCCTGGTATACCACACGGATGAGCCTGGACGGTTCGGATAAACGGCGGCTGGAATACGCCAGCATGTCGGAGCGGTTGATGGCCGAGGACGGGCAGCATTTCTACTTTACGACGGCGGGGGAGAGCGCCGTGTTCGTGGCGGACCTCGCCTGTGAGAAAGTGACTCCGCTGATCGTGAATCTGCCCGACGCGGATGAGCTGAATAAAAAGCTGGATGCGGACCGGGAGCTGCAGCTCGACATCGAAAGCATTGAGGGCGGCAGGTTTAAGCTGAGCGTCACATTCGTAACGCCCGACGGCATTCAGATGTATAAGGGGACGTACGCCATGTCGCTGGACGGCTCGGCGATTGAAAAAAAGAGCGGCACTTACTACGATTACAAATCGCTGGAGAGCGCACTGAACTGATAGCGTCAGCGTTTGTCCATTGTGCCTTTGATATACCGGTAAAGCTCGAACAGCGGCCAGGCGGCCGGGTCGCTGATGTTGACGTCCGGGTGGTATTTGGCGAGTATGCCGTTCCAGCCCAGCTCCGCAATCTCGCGGCGCATCGCGACGTAGTTGGCGATGTGGCCGCTTTTTTCGTTGATCTCGATCAGCTTGTCGCGCATGCGGGTGAGGTTTTCCAATATATCCGACCAGTTTTCACCGCTGTTTTCGGGTTTTTTCATGTTCGCCCTCCTTTCCGGATGCTTCCGGCTCCATTCTAATATGCGGGCTGTAAATAATTTGTCGGCGCGCGTCGCGCCGAAATCCGGAGAAGGTCAAAAAAGCGGAACTTTTGTCGATTCCCGATTTTGTCATGAGAATATCAGCCAAATTCATATATTATTTAACGGTTAACCCAACTATTTGCCGGCTGCGGCTTGCGGATTGCGCTTATAGTGATGTAATATATGTATATATGGATTCTAAATAAGGGAGGTTTGTCGCGATGTCGCCGTATAAGAATTTCCTCAGCGCCGCCAAAGACTACATGAACAGCCATGGCTTTCTGCGCTTCCTGCTGTCGGCCCATATCGCTGTGTTTGCGTTGGGCGGGCTGCTGTACGTGCTCGGCATCTTTCTTGTCAATATCGCGAGCGCGGCCGGCGTGTCCATCTATGACGCGTTCGTTACGCTGGGTACTGTGCTCATGTGGGCGGGCCTTTTGCTCAGCCTGATCGCGGAGGATCCGGTGACCATCGTGATTGCCTCCGGGTCTGTCGCTTTCTGCTCCCTGGTGGCCTGGATTGTGCTGCTGGCCAGGAGATTTCCCTTTTTCTTCGGCCCGCTGTTCTACTTCGTGGCCTTTGGCATTATCTGCACTATCACCTTTGTCAAGGCGGAAAAGTTTGTGAAGATGCGTCAGGAAGCGGCGGCCAGAGCCGCCGAGCACTGCACGCGCTGCGGCTATGCGATGCCCAGAGGGGCGGCGTTCTGCCCGATGTGCGGAGCGTCCAGTGCCGCAATGCAGTACGCGCCTCCGGTTCAGCCGCCATATGCGCCGCCGGCTCAGCCGTATGTACCGCCGGGCCAGCCGCAGTACGCGCCGCCGGATCAGCCTGCCGAGCCCGCTGCAGAGCCTGCTGCGCCGCCCGTACAGCCTGCCGCACCCGTTGAAGAGGGTAAAAAGAAATGTTTCAGCTGCGGCGCTGAGCTGCCGGCAGGAGCTATTTTCTGCGGGAAGTGCGGCATGAAGCAATAAACGTAGATATAAAAAGAGGACTGCGCTTTATGGGCGCAGTCCTTTTTGCTTTGTGTGCCGCCTCACAGCCGCAGAGAAGCTCTGCGGATAAGGTCCAGCGCGTACAGTGTCGCCAGGTTGCGAATCATGCCGCGCTCGTCCTTGTGCCCGCGGGAAAAAAGCTGTTTGCTGGTTTCCTGAAACGCCGCGCAGTTCACGCCGAACCAGACCAGCCCTACGGGCTTTTCCGCGCTGCCGCCGCCCGGACCTGCGATGCCGGTGATGGAGATGCCGATATCCGCGCCGGACAGCGCCCGGACGCCGGCGGCCATCTCGCGGGCTGTCTCAGCGGAAACGGCGCCGTGGTCGGCTAAAGTCTTTGCTGAAACGTTCAGCAGCTTCTGCTTGATATCGTTGGAATAAGCGCAGACGCCGCAGCCGAACACGTCGGAAGCGCCGGGTATGTCGGTGATCGCGGCGGCCACCTTGCCGCCGGTGCAGCTTTCAGCCACCGCGACGGTGAGCTTCTTCTCGCGCAGCAGCGCCACCACCGCGGCCTGCAGGCTGCCGACGTCCACGCCGTACACCACGTCGCCCAGCATGTTACGGATGCGCTCCACCGTCGGGTCTATCAGGGCAAAGGCTGCGTCCGCGCTCTCGGCCTTGGCGCTGACGCGCACCTGCACCTCGCCCGACTTGGCGTAGGGCGCGACGGTGGGGTTGACGGAGGAAGTCATCAAATCGCGCAGCGTATTTTCCACCAGCGATTCGCCCATGCCGAATACGTGGATGGTGCGCGAGCGTATCGTGGCGCCGGTGTATTTCTCCAGAAACGGCGCGACCTGCTTCTCGAACATCGGATACAGCTCGTTTGGCGGCCCGGGCAGCATGATGACCGTCTTGCCGCCCTGCTCCACCGCGAAGCCGGGCGCGAAGCCGGCTTCGTTGAAAAACACCGTGGCGCCCGCTGGTACCTGCGCCTGCAGCAGGTTGTTGGGCGTCATGGGCACGCCGCGCCGCTGATAGAACGCCTCGATTTTACGGACGGACGGTTCATGCGGCTCCAAATGAAGGCCGAAATAGTCGGCTACCGCTTTTTTGGTGACGTCGTCGTAGGTGGGGCCAAGGCCGCCCGTGGTGATGACGATATCCGCCCGGCTGAGCGCGAGCTTTAAACTGTCCAGCAGCCGCTGGCTGTTGTCGCCCACCACCGACTGGTGGTAAACGTCGATGCCAAGTGTCGCAAGCTGCCGGGCGAGGTAAGCGCCGTTGGTGTTGACGATGTCGCCCAGCAGTATCTCTGTCCCGATGCACAGCACTTCTGCGTTCATATGCGTCCTCCGGTCACTTAATTTCTGTATTATAACACAGACGGGGCGGTTTCACACGCTGCCTTTCGGGCAGTTTTGCTTTTTGGGCGCGGCTGTGGTATGCTGTTCAAAAAGCCGGAACAGCCGGCCGAAAGAAGGTAATCCGAAGGCGCGCACCGGACAGGAAGCGGCCTTCTGGAAATAGATTTTGAGAGGGTCTGTCAAAATGAAGATGGCGACGGAATGCATCCATTGCGTTTTGAAGCAGATGGATAATTATTTTTTGCGTTTTGTGGGGGACGGAGAAGAGCGCTTCGACTTTCTGAGGGCGGTGTGCGCCGAAATGGGAACGATGGATGAGGAAACGCCCGCGGCGGTTGTCAGCGCCAAAATGCTGCGCGTTATCCAAAGCCGGACAGGCGAAGAGGATCTTTTCGCGGAGGAAAAGCGCGTGTATAACAAGGCGATCCTTGACATAGAGGATGATGTGGCAGCGCGCATTGCGGCTGCGGACGATAAGCTTGAACGGGCGCTGCAGTATGCGATGACAGGCAACTACATCGATTTCGGCCCCAGGCACGGCGTAAGCAGGGAAAAGCTGAACGAATTGATCGAAGCTGCGCCGAACCTGAACCTTAAGCCCCTGCTGGAACGGCTTCGCCGCGATCTCGGGAAAGCGCGCTCCCTGGTCTATGTGTTGGACAACTGTGGCGAGGTGGTGCTCGACAAAATATGCATCCGGACGCTGAAAGAGCTGTATCCGAATCTTAGCGTCACGGCACTGGTGCGGGGCAAGCCGGCCTGCAACGACGTGACCTTGAAGGAAGCGCGCGAGATCGGGCTGGATGCGCTGGTCAATGTGGTAGGCAACGGGGATGACACTCCCGGCACCGTGCTATCGCGCATATCGGACGAGGCGCGGGCGCTGCTTGAGAGCGCGGACGTCATCATATCCAAAGGCATGGGTAATTACGAAACTCTTTATGGATGCGGGCTTAATGTCTATTACATGCTGCTGTGCAAATGCGAACGGTTCATGCGGGAATTTGAAAGGCCTCTTTTCGCCCCGATATTTATCGCGGAACTTCCGGACGGTGCGGCATAGATAAAGAGGACAGGCGGCGCCCATGATTTTGGGCTGTCCAATGCAGAGCTTTTATAGTATAATGAAAGAAATTCCGGTGGTGGAATAAGGATATAGAAAGGTTCAGCCAATGAAAAAGAAATATTACGCAAGGCGGCGGAGGGTCAGACGAAGAGTCAGAACACGGTTTTTCGTCATTATCGGGCTGATGGTAGC
Source organism: Christensenellaceae bacterium (assembly GCA_012719815.1). GTDB lineage: Bacteria > Bacillota > Clostridia > Christensenellales > SZUA-584 > SZUA-584. The sequence continues at coordinate 3,378 of JAAXZP010000035.1, read as the reverse complement.
TGCGCTTGCGGTGGGGATATTTTTTATCGTCAAAGCCATTATAGATACGCCGGGCACGCCCCAGTCGCCGGTGGATTCCGTAGTGCTGACACCGCCAGACAACACGGTCACGTTGCCGCCGGAGGGAGAGGAGCCGACGGAAGCGACTTCGCCCACGCCGGCGCCCACGCTTTCGGCTGACCTTGTGCCCAGGGCTGTGGAAGAGACGCAGCCGTCCAGGTTCGGGTTTGAGACGCACGTATACGTGGACAACCAGGAGACGACGTCCTACAGGCGCGAGGGCTCGGTGAGCTTCCCCACAGGAGCGGAGTACACGGCGCTGGAAGGCGTCATAACATACCGCGGCAACAACTACCGCGACGCCCCCAGCTGGGGGACGGCGGACATTAAAGAGGGCAAGCTGACGCTGCTGGATATCGAAAAGAAGACCAGTCAGATCGGGCGCTGGGGCGGTTCGGGCTGTACCGGCCAGCCGCTGGTGGTGACATGGCCCGATAAGACGCGGCAGAACATGACGGCGCTGTACGACGAGTTCAAAAACAAGCCGGGCTTCACTGAAGTCATCATCGCGTCGCTGGACGGCAACATCTATTTCATGGAGCTGTCGACGGGCAAAAAAACGCGTGACCCGCTCAAGATTGGCGCGCCCACCAAGGGCACGCCCAGCCTGGACCCGCGCGGCTATCCCATTATCTATGTGGGGCAAGGCCTGAACCCGGAGGGCAGCAGCACCGCCTCCAACGATATGTACGTGCGCGCTTACAATTTGCTGAACAACAGTACAACGCCGCTGCTCAAGTTCGGTGCGGCGAAAAAGGATCCGTACGCTTATCGGGATTGGCAGGCTTATGACGCGAGCCCTCTTATAGACGCGGCGACGGATACGCTGATAATGCCGGGCGAGAATGGCATACTCTATACGGTCAAGCTGAACACAGCCTATGACGAGGACGCCGGCACGCTGACGATGAACCCTGACCCCATCGTGAAGTATGTCTATACTTCCACACGCAACGAATCAAGTGGCATCTGGGGTATGGAGAATTCGCCGGTCGGCTGGCGCAATTACCTGTTCTTCACCGACAACATCGGCATGCTGCAGTGCGTGGACCTCAACACCATGACGCTGGTGTATGCCAACGATCTGGAGAACGACAGCGACGTGTCCATGGTGCTGGAGGAGGATATAGCGAACCAGAGCGTATATCTCTACACCGGCTGCGAATATGACGACACTGTGCTGAACCCGAAGGAAACGAACGGAACATGTTATGCCCGCAAGATAAACGCCCTCACCGGAGAAATTCTCTGGTCTACGCCGTTTTCCGTTTTCACTGAGCCTGGCGGCAGCGTGGACGGCGGCATACTTGCGTCGCCCATACTCGGCAAAGAGGGCACCACGATGGAGGGGCTCATCATCTATACAGTATCTTCCGTGATCAAGGACGACGGCAGCAAGACGGCGATGATGGTGGCGCTCAACAAGAACACCGGCGACATCGTCTGGCGGCTTGACCTGGAGAACTCCGGCTGGACGCCGTCTTCACCGGTGCCGGTGTACACGCCCGACGGGCAGGGCTATATCGTGCAGTGCCTGTTCGGCGGCACGATCAAGCTGATCAAGGTGGACGGCGATACGGCGAGCGTGTCTGACTCTATCAATGTCAGCGAGAAGATCGGCAGCGAGGATCCCAACAGCTTTGAGGCGACGCCCGTCGTTTTTGGTAACACCATCGTGGTAGGGTCGCGCAGCAGCCGCTTCTTCTACCTGACGATCAACTAGCAAAAGACTTAAATTAAGGCCTCCGGCGATGCGAACCGGGGGCCTTTTGCGTTGCTGAAAACATCTTCGCAGGCGAATCTGGAGAATGCATCCCGCGGGTTTCGGGCAGTGCTTTCGGGCTGAAACGCTTCATTATTCCGACTTCGGGGCGCCGGGCGCAGGTTCCATGTCCGCATTGTTTTTCGGAGGCTTTCGGAACGCCCGCCGGGACAGTATGATGAACACCAGCGCCAGCACGGCGACGGCGGCCACGAACATCTCGATCTGGTATATGTTTGCGCCGAACACCTCGGGCAGTATCACCATGGGCGCGTCTATCAACATGTGGGCGAGCACCGCGAGGCCTGCGATCCAGAGCTTGCGCTCGCGTACAGAGATGAGCACCAGCAGCGACAACGCAATCTGGATGATAAAGGCGAATATGCGCTCGATGCCGGCAAGATAGGCGTCCAGCGGCTGCAGCGCCGTCAGCTGGGATACAATCTGGCTGGCGACGTCCGCGGGCAGCTGAGCGGCAAGCTGGTCGAACTGGCCGCTGTTGATGGAGAGCGCGAGGGCAAGGTTGCTGATGTTGGTCAGGCCCACCAGCGTGATGGCTTCGATGCCGCCGTGACCCACACCGAACGCAAAGCCGTCGATCCAGCGGCTGCGGTTTTTCAGCAGCGTGCGGTAGCCGAGGTAGCGGCCGCCTTCCTCGAACAGCCCCGCCGTGAGGCCGAGAAAAATGCCTATGAGCCACGGCCGGTGCAGCATGTCGGCATACCACGGCATGCTGGGCAGCACGTACTGCAGCAGCGGTATGCGGATAATCAGCTGGAAAACGACGAATACTGCCGCGCCTACCAGCACCGGAATAATCGCGCGCTTTTTTGCGATGAGGAGATAGAGTATACATCCGACCGGCAGGCCGAAGCAGATAACGATGTTGACGATAAAGGCCGTGATAACGCCGGGATCGACCATGTGGGCAGACCTCCCCGATATGTGATAATACCATGATGGTAACGCGGCAGGACCGCAGCGTCAACAAAAATAAAACCGGCGCAGGGAAATCGCGCCGGTCTGTAGGCTCTGGATTATTTGCTCATCATGTATTCGTACATCGCCTTGGCGGCTTTCTTGCCCGCGCCCATTGCGAGTATGACGGTGGCTGCGCCCGACACGGCGTCGCCGCCCGCGTATACGCCCTCGATGGAGGTTGCGCAGGTTTCTTCGTCCACGATGATACCGCCCCATTTGTGCGTTTCCAGGCCGGGCGTGGTGGAACGCAGCAGCGGGTTGGGGCTTTGGCCGATCGCGACGACCACGGCGTCCAGCTCAATGTCGTACTCGCTGCCGGGAACAGGTATCGGACGGCGGCGTCCGGATCTGTCCGGCTCGCCCAGTTCCATCCTGATGAGGCGCATTCCGCGCACATAGCCGGCTTCCGTGCCGAGTATCTCGGTGGGGTTGACGAGCAGGTGGAATATGATGCCTTCCTCCTTGGCGTGGTGCACTTCTTCCACGCGTGCGGGCATCTCCTTCTCGCTGCGGCGGTATACGATGTACACTTCCTCCGCGCCCAGGCGCTTGGCGCAGCGCGCCGCGTCCATCGC
>JAAXZP010000034.1 GCA_012719815.1 Christensenellaceae bacterium | reverse complement strand
TTCTGCGGCGAGTGCGGGAACAAACTGAAATAGCCGTGTTTACGGATGGCAAATAAAAAAGCCGGTGAAAACCGGCTTTTTTTATGGATGGGCAGCGTTTGTATCAGTATTTAATCGCGTCCTCCAACATATTGATCTGTTCCTGCGTAAGCTGAAAATGCTGCTTTAGGTAGCCCACCATCGCAGCAGGGCGCTTTTGAGCGAAGGCCTTCATGGTCTGTACGCCGGCCTCCCATTCCTCCGGCGTGGGCAGCTCCTTGCTCCAGCGCTGGTGGTCCGCCGCCACCTCGCTGCGGACGGCGGTCGCGGCTTCGTCGATCACCGCGATCACGCGGTCGGGGGCGTATATATTCTTGAGCGTCCAGGCGAAGCGCTCAATGAACGCGTCGCGCCAGGGCTTGTATTTCAACAGGCCGTTGAAAATGTCGGAGCCGGTGGTGGCCGGATCCATGCGCAGCTTCAGCGTATCGAACGAATAGAACGCGTTGTCCAGGTCCTGATAGATCTGTATCCACTTGCCGTCCGGCGGCACCTGGTAATATTGCATGTTGCCGGGATCGTTGTTGGCGATATAGATCTCGTTGATCATCAGATCCATGAAGCTATCGGTATCCAGCCGCGCCGCGACCCAGTCGAAGTTCTCCTTCTGCGACATGTCGTGGGTCTTGATAAAGTTGTATATCTCAAGATAGCCTTTGTTCGTGCCGTTGTTGACCACGCCGCCGCTGCCCTTGACGAGGTTGATGGAGTCGATAATATTTTCGTCCGTGATGCCTTCGTGCTGGGCGACCATATACTTGTTGCGCTTCTCCATCAGGAAGTATAAGCCCCAGTATTGGCCGTTAATGTATACCACGCAGGGCTTGGCAGCCTGCGTCATCACCTTCATCTTTCCGTCCACGAGCTTCAGCGACACGTAAGTGTTCAGCTTGGTTTTGGATGTGTCGCGGCCGCCCATGCGCAGTATCAGCGATTTGTACTCGGTGAACTCGCGGTCCTCAAAGAACTTGTATTTCATCGTGCTCTCGCCGTATCGGCTGCGCGCGTAGATCGCGAAGGATTTCTGCTCTCTCAGCGACAGCGAAAGCCCGCCCGTCATCGCGAGGCCGATGTCCTGCTGGAATACCCGCTGGCCGTTTTCGTACAGCGCGAACGTCGCCGGCACTTCGGTATCCGAGCGGAAATTCGCGGTGGGGTAAAAATCTTCCGCGCTACCGGGGTTGGGGCCCAGCATATAAATACCTTTGACCGGGTCAAACAGGTTGGGCTTGTCGGTGGTGATGGACACAATGGGCAGCGTGTGCTGCGTGCCGATGAAGTACGTCGCGGTGGACGTAGCGCTGGGTATATAACCCTCCCGGTAAGCGCGCGCGCGCACCGACGCCGTGGAGCTGATGGTGATGGGCCCGGTATACTTGGTGGAGTTGCTTTCCGGCGCGTTTTCGTCCGGCGTGATGCCGCCTTCAACGGTGTAATAAATATCGAAGCCGTCTCCTGCCGTCAGCGTGAGCTGCACCGCGCCGTCATATTTGCCCGGCGCCTGGCTGAACTGCACCGGCGGAGCGATGCCCGCCTTGCCCTCTCCGTTGGGGGCGCCTGGCGTGGGCGTGGAAAAATACGCGATGTCTGGGCTGCCTGCCGCGCGGCCCACTGAGATGTTCGGCGGCATTTCCCCGATGAAATACCGGTCGAGCAGCTTCCCTTTGGCGTCGAACAGCGCCAGCGTGGTGCCGGCGCGGCGCAGCCGGAAGGGAGCGGTCAGGTGCTGCGTATCAGCCTGAGCATCCGCGCCCGCGGCAAGCACCAGCACGCGCTCGCCGGGCATGAGCGTCATGTCCGGGAAACGGAATTTGGTGGGGTTGCCCGCGTTGTCGGTGAGCCCGTAGCCGCCGATATTCACGGCGCTGGTGCCGCGGTTCTCGATTTCGATGAAGTCGCTGCTTACCTGCGCCTCGCCGAACCTGATCGAGCTGTTGGAGCACAGCACCTCGGAGATGACGATATCGCTGGCAGGAGCGAAATTGGCCGCAAGGAACGCGTCGAAACCGTCTTCGGTGTTGGGATATCCCGGCGTGGGCCGGCTGGTGAGCGCCCACGTGTCGGTGGGCGAGCCGTCGGCATAGCCGCGCGCATACGACCAGTCGGCGGGCATGTTGCCGTAGGATACGCTGTCCATCAGGCGGCCGGCCCTGTCGGACAGCATCACAACGCCGCTGTATGACGACAGCCTAAAGCCTGCTTCCAGCGCGCCGTCCGCTGCGGTCGAGGAACGGCCGGAGCAGAACACCAGCAGCGTTTCGCCCGGCTTGATGGTAACGCCGACGGGGAAGGCCCATTTCATTGGCCTGGTCGCATCGTCGGTAAGCCCGCAGCCGGAAAGGTCGCAGTCCGTGTCGGAAATATTGGTGATCTCCACCCAGTCGCTGTATTCGCCCTGAGGGTCCTGTATCGTCATGGCGTTTTTGGCCATCAGTTCGGTGATGCGCAGCGCCGGGTTTTCCACTTTGCGGGTTTCCTGATAGGCGGCCACGCCCGCGTCGCTGTTCTCATAGCCCGGCGAAATGGCGTCGAGTATCTGCCATTGCCCGTTTACGCGGCCGTACGATACGTTTTCCGGCAGCGCCGGGATGTCCACCGAATCCACGACATAACCGGATGAGTTGGACAGCAGCAGCTTTTCGCCCATTGAGCTCAGCTTAAAAGAGCCGTGCAGTATGCCGTTTTCCACATCCGACCGGGAAGAGCCGGACAGGTATACCAAAGCATAGCCATGGGGAGCCAGCTCCATCCGCGGGAATACCCATTTGAGCGGGTTTTGCTCGTCATCGGAAAGCGCGAACCGGCTTAAATCCACCGGCTGGTCGGTGTTATTGTATATTTCCACCCAGTCGCTGTTTGCGCCCATGTCGTCAACCAGTATGCCTTTGTTGTTGGTCATGACTTCGTTCAGGATAATACCGCCCGACCCGGCGGAAGGCGCTGCGGGTTCGCTCTGCTCCGGCGGAGCGATGTAGGGCCACGCTATGATAAGGCCGGCAACAATGGCCGCAATGATCAGCAGGGCGCAAGCTTTCTTCATGTCAGCGACTCTTATTCCTCACTTTATCGATACATATTCAGAACTGCATTCTAACATATTTCGGGCCCGATTGCCACCACATGGGGCGGTTCAAATGTAAAATATCATGGTTTATGGCTATAATCATTGGTAAATTGCGAAAAAGGCTTGTGAGATGCACGCTTGGGCTGTATACTAGTTTGGAGTCCAAATTAATTTGGCGGGGGATACCAACGTGGATATTTTTGAAAAATGCTATAACTTTACCGAGGCAAGGGACGCCATCGCGTCCGGACTTTATCCTTATTTCCATGCACTGCACACGGCGCAGGACACCGAAGTAGTGATGGACGGGCGGCGCATCATCATGATCGGTTCGAACAACTATATGGGCCTCACCAATGACCCGCGCACCAAGAAGGCGGCCGCCGAAGCGCTGGAACAGTATGGAACGGGCTGCTCCGGATCGCGCTTTCTGAACGGTACGCTGAAACTGCACGAACAGCTGGAGGCGGAGCTCGCCGAGTTCTTCGGCAAGGAAGCCGCGCTCACGTTCTCCACCGGCTTCCAGACCAACCTGGGGGTTATCACCGCGGTGGTGGGGCGTCACGACTACATCATCAACGATGCGGAAAACCACGCGAGCATCATCGACGCGTGCCGCCTGTCTTTCGCGAAAAAAGTGCTCAAGTACGACCATAACGACATGGCGAGCCTGGAAGAGCGGCTGGCCCGGCTGCCCGAGGAAGCCGGCAAGCTGATCATCACGGACGGCGTGTTCAGCATGAGCGGCGATATCGCCAACCTGCCCAAAATCGTGGAGCTGGCGAAGAAATATAACGCGCGCGTGATGGTGGACGACGCGCACGGCGTAGGCATGATCGGCGACTGCGGCCGGGGCACCGCGGCGTACTACGGGCTCACGGATGAAGTGGATATCATCATGACCACGTTCTCCAAGTCGCTGGCGTCGCTGGGCGGCTGCGTGGCGGCTTCCGCGCCGGTAATCGACTACATCAAGCACCGCTCGCGGCCGTTCATATTCAGCGCGTCGATACCCCCGGCCAACGTGGCGGCGGCCCGCGAGGCGCTGCGCATCATGCAGGAGGAGCCCGAGAGGCAGAAGGCGCTGATCGACATCTCCAATTACATGCGCGCCCGGCTGAAGGAAGCGGGCATCCCCATCATCGAAGGGAAGACAGCCATTATCCCGGTGTATACCTACGAGATGCATCGCACGTTTTTGGCGACCAAGCTGCTGTTTGAGGAGGGCGTGTACGTGAACCCCGTGATACCGCCCGCCGTCAACGAAGGCGAGTGCATGCTGCGGACAAGCTATACCGCGACGCACACGCGCGAACAGATGGATACCGCTGTGGAAGCGTTCAAGCGCGTATGGGCAAAGCTGTATTGATACAGAGCGGTTTGTTAAAGTCTTCTTGGCGGCATGACTTAAAGCATGCCGTCTTATTTTTGGGATTACATATTTGCTCATATGCGGTATAATGTGGTGTATTTGCTTCGGGAAAGCACCAGGGTCTTATTGAAACTGTTATGAGGGGGCTGCCATGTCGAAAGGAATCATTCTATATCAATCCAAATATGGTGCAACCAAAAAATACGCGCACTGGCTCGCTGAAGAAACCGGCTTTGACTGCCTGGAAACGGATAGAGCAAAAACATCTCAGCTTCAGCAATACGATACGATCATTCTGGGCGGGGGCATTTATGCTTCCGGCATATTGGGCTTGTCGTTTCTGAAAAAGAATATAGAGCAGCTAAAGGACAAGAAGATTGCGGTTTTTTGCGTGGGGGCTTCGCCTTACACGCAGGAAGCGTTTCAGCAGATATGTTCCCATAATTTTAAAGGCGGGCTGTCGGGCATCCGGTGTTTTTACTGCCGCGGCGCCTGGGACTTGAGCGCGATGAGTTTTCGGGACAGAACGCTATGCACAATGCTGCAAAAGGCTGTGGCCAAAAAGGAGCCTTCTGCCTACGAGCCTTGGGAAGCTGCCTTGATGGAAGCGTTTGAGCAACGATGCGACTGGACGGACAGGCAATACTTAAAGCCTATTCTCGCGTATATAAATGCTTAGGGATTGCATCTGGCAAAAATAGCAGCAGCCCAAAAGCAGAGGCGTTATGCTCGCTTTTGGGCGCTGTGCGGTTATGCACAAAAGGGAGACCCTGGGGCAAATTCATTGACGGCAGAAAAGCGTATGCCTACGAATCCACGATGACGCCGCCGTTTAAATGCAGCACCTGGCCGGACATGTAGCTGGAATCCGCGCACGCCAGGAATACATATGCGGGGGCGAGTTCCGCCGGCTGTGCGGCGCGCTGCATGGGCACGTTTTTGCCGAACTCCGCCACCTTTTCCGGTGAGAAGCTGGACACGATCAGCGGCGTCCATACCGGACCCGGCGCTACGGCGTTGACGCGGATGCCGTTTTTCACCAGCGACATGGACAATGAGCGCGTCAGCGACACCACGGCACCCTTGGACGATGAATAATCAAGCAGGGCCTCTGAGCCCTTGTAGGCGGTGACGGACGTCGTGTTTATGATGGACGCGCCCGGCTTCAGATGCGGCAAGGCCGCCTTGGTCATGTAGAAATACGAGAACACGTTGGTGCGGAACGTATCTTCCAGCTGTTCCGCGCTGATATCGGTCAGGCTGTTCTGCGGCACCTGTACCGCGATGTTGTTCACCAGCACGTCAATATGGCCGAAGAGACCCATGGCTTCGTTGACCACGCGGTATGCTTCCGGCTCCTGTCGAAGGTCTGCGCGTACCGTCTCGCAGCGCCGGCCGTAGCTCTCTACCGCAGCCTTTGTCTCAGACGCGTCCTTGTTGGCGAGCAGGTAGACGACCATCACGTCAGCGCCTTCTTTCGCGAAAGCCACGGCGACCGCGCGCCCGATGCCGCTGTCTCCGCCGGTGATGATCGCCGTTTTGCCCGTAAGCTTTCCGCCGGCTCTGTATTCCGGGTCGTCGTAGATGGGCCTCGGCTGCATTTCAAATTCGCGGCCCGGCGGCGGCTGATGCTGAGGCGGGAAGTTAAATTGATTCATGCAAGCTCTGTCCTTTCCTTTTTGGCAGTATTCTTGCCAGATATATACGGATTTATTCGATTTTTTGCAATTGTGAAAAAACAAAATTGCAAAATCGCGCATTTTTTTATTTACATAATAAATGGTTTGTGTTACACTTAATTAGTAGTAGCGGATGCCATTTTTTAACTTTTTATATAGAAGGGGAATTGATATATAATGACAATGTCAGCACAACAATATGTTTCGTCGGTACTGGAGAAACTGATTGCCAAGAATCCGGGCGAGCTGGAGTTTCATCAGGCTGCAAAAGAGATCATGAGCTCGCTGGAGCTGGTGATAGAGCGGCATCCCGAATATATCGAAGCCAACCTGCTCGAGCGGTTTGCGGAGCCGGAGCGTGTCGTGATATTCCGCGTACCGTGGGTGGACGACATGGGCCGCGTGCAGGTGAACCGCGGTTTCCGCGTCCAGTTCAACAGCGCGATAGGGCCTTACAAGGGCGGCCTGAGGTTCCATCCGTCGGTGAACCTCGGTATCATCAAGTTCCTGGGCTTTGAGCAGATACTCAAGAACTCGCTGACCGGACTTCCCATCGGCGGCGGCAAGGGCGGTAGCGATTTTGACCCCAAGGGCAAGTCGGACAACGAAGTGATGCGCTTCTGCCAGAGCTTCATGACGGAGCTATACAGGCATATCGGCGCGGACGTCGACGTTCCCGCAGGCGATATCGGCGTGGGCGCCCGCGAAATCGGCTATCTGTACGGCCAGTATAAGCGCCTGACAGGGCAGTATACCGGCGTTTTGACAGGCAAGGGATTGGCATACGGCGGCAGCCTGGTTCGTAAGGAAGCGACCGGCTACGGCCTCATATACTTTGTGGATGAGATGCTGCGCGCTAACGGCAAGGGCAGCTTCGACGGCAAGAAGGTTGTGATATCCGGCTCGGGCAATGTGGCGATCTACGCGCACGAGAAAGCGACGTCGATGGGCGCGAAGGTTATCGCCATGAGCGATTCCAACGGCTTTATTTTCGACCCGAACGGCGTGGACCTTGACACCATCAAGGAAATCAAAGAGGTGAACCGCCAGCGCATCAGCGAGTATGTGAAGGCGCATCCGCACGCGACGTATACCGAAGGCTGCCTGGGAATCTGGAATATCCCGTGCGACATCGCGCTGCCCTGCGCCACGCAGAACGAGATCGACGCGGCGGCGGCCAGGACGCTGGTGAAAAACGGCTGCATCGCGGTGGGAGAGGGCGCAAACATGCCGTCTACCATCGAGGCGACGGACATCTTCCTGGAGAGCGGCGTGCTGTTCGGGCCCGGCAAGGCGGCCAACGCGGGAGGCGTAGCCACCTCCGCTCTGGAGATGAGCCAGAACAGCCAGCGCTATATGTGGACGTTGGAAGAAGTGGACGCCAAGCTGAAAAACATTATGGTCAACATTTTCCACGCTGCGGACGAGGCGGCCAAGGAATACGACCGCCCGGGCAACTATGTGGGGGGCGCGAACATCGCGGGCGTCCAGAAGGTTGCGGAAGCGATGATGCAGCAGGGCGTGGTCTGATAGATCTTCCGGCGATAAGGCTGCTTTCTTGGGAGAGCAGCCTTTTTTGTTAAAATTGTTGCGGTTGCAACGACAAACCTATACCCTTTATGGTAATATGAACCTGAAAAAACATTAGCCAAGCATGAAGAACAGATGAGGGCAGCGTTTTCGCGCTGACCAATGAGAGAGGAGAGGTGACTATGGGGAAAAAGCTGACGGACAGGATCACATGGGTAGGCAAGGTGGACTGGACATTAAGGAAGTTCCACGGCGACGAATACTCCACTCACAAGGCATCTTCGTATAATTCCTATCTGGTGCGGGATGAGAAGACGGCGCTGATCGACACGGTATGGCTGCCGTACGACAAGGAGTTTGTAACCCGCCTGAAAGAGGAGATCGACTTAAACGAAATCGACTACATCATCGCGAACCACGCGGAGGTGGACCACAGCGGCGCGCTGGCCGAGCTGATGCGCGAGATACCGGACAAACCGATATACTGTACCGCAAACGGCGCGAAAATACTGAAAGGGCACTATCACGAGGACTGGAATTTCGTGACGGTAAAGACGGGGGATACTTTGAGCCTGGGGGAGACCAGCCTGGTGTTCGTGGAAGCTCCGATGCTGCATTGGCCGGATTCTATGTTCGTCTACATGACAGGCGAAAACGTGCTGTTCTCCAACGACGCGTTCGGCCAGCACTTTGCGACAGAACTGCTGTATAACGACCTGGTGGACCAGGCGGAGCTGTATCACGAAGCGCTGAAGTACTACGCCAACATACTGACGCCTTTCTCGCCGCTGGTGACCAAGAAGATACAGGAAGTGCTGGCGCTGAACCTGCCGGTCAGCATGATCTGCCCCAGTCACGGCGTGATATGGCGCGACGACCCGACCCAGATCGTCAAGCAGTACCTTATCTGGGCGGATGGTTACCAGGAGAACCAGATCACGCTGGTGTTCGACAGCATGTGGGAATCCACGCGCAAGATGGCGGAGGCGATCGCGCGGGGGATCCAGAACGTGGACCCGACGGTGACGCTCAAGCTGCATAACGCGGCCACGCAGGACAAGAACGACATCATCACCGACATATTCAAGTCCAAAGCGGTGCTGGTGGGCTCTTCCACCATCAACAACGGGCTGTTATACTCCATCGGCGGCCTGCTGGAGATGATGAAGGGCCTGAAGTTCAGGAACAAGAAAGCGGCGGCTTTCGGCAGCTACGGCTGGAGCGGCGAGGCGGTGAAGCAGATAAGCGAGAGGCTGGCCGGCGCAGGCTTTGCGCTGGTGGACGACGGCATCCGCATCCAATGGGTGCCGGACACGGCGGCGGAGGAAAAATGCGTGCGCTACGGCGAATCGTTCGCGAAGGCGCTGATGGAATAGAATCGGGTAGTGTGTGTAGCGGCTGGCGCTGTGTGCCCGGCCGCTTTATTATATAATAAATTACCAAAATTATTGACGGACGATAATTTTTCTTGTATAATT
>JAAXZP010000411.1 GCA_012719815.1 Christensenellaceae bacterium | reverse complement strand
TGATTATGTGGAGCTCCCCGGCGTGAAGACCAATCCGCGGCTCTCGCTGGTGAGGGAGGGCATCCGCCTGTGCCGCGAGCACGGCTTGAATTTCATATTGGCGGTGGGCGGCGGCAGCGTGATCGATTCGGCCAAAGCGATTGCGCTGGGCACTGTAGACGACGGCGACGTGTGGGACTTTTTTGAGGGGCTGCGTGAAGCAACCGCCGCGCTGCCGGTGGGCGTGGTGCTCACCATTCCCGCGACGGGCAGCGAATCCAGCACCGGGTCCGTGATCACCAACGAGGAAACCGCCGATAAGCGCGCATATGACAGCGAGCTGCTGCGGCCCAAATTCGCGCTGATGAATCCGGAGCTGACGTATTCCCTGCCGCCGTATCAGACCGCCTGCGGCGCATCTGACATCATGGCGCATATCATGGAGCGCTATTTCACGAGGGTGAAGTATGTGGATTTAACCGACCGGCTTTGTGAAGCCACATTAAAGACCGTCATCCGCAATACGCCGGTCGTTCTGGAAACGCCGGAGGATTACGATGCGCGCGCCGAGATCATGTGGGCGGGCAGCGTCGCACACAACGGCCTATTGGGCACTGGCCGCATCGGCGACTGGGCGTCTCACATGATTGAGCACGAGCTGTCGGCCATCAACGATGTGGCGCACGGCGCGGGCCTTGCCATTATATTCCCGGCATGGATGCGGTACGTCTACAAACAGGACGTCAGCCGTTTCGCGCAGTTCGCCGTTCGGGTGTGGAACATCGAGATGGATTTCTTCGACCCCGAAAAGACGGCGCTTGCCGGTATCGAAGCGATAAAAACGTTTTATAAGTCCATCGGCCTGCCAACCAGCCTCAGCGAGATTGGCATCACGCCGGCGCATTACGAGCGCATCGCGACCAACTGCCGGCGCAGGGAGGGCGATACGGTGGGCGCATTCGTGCCGCTTAGAACCGACGATATCATCAATATATTAAAGCTCGCGCAATAATCGCGGAAAGATAATGAGGAGCCCTGAGAAGGGCTCCTTTTTGGGCTGAGGAAGGTATCGGCATCCCGCCTGAATATTACAGAAGTGTTACAGCGCAATTGACAAAGCGCCATAAAAAAGGTATACTCGGCCTAACAAACGGGGAGATCAGGCATGTCCGATAAGCCGAGAAGACGACATCGCAAGAGCGCGCCGGAACCGGCGGGCAAACGTGCCCGCGCACGCCGGGCTGATGCTGGCTTGCCTCAAAAGTTGCATCAGGGCGCCGGGATACTCCTGCACTCCGTATCGGCATGGCTCAAAAAGGTTATGCGCGCACTGCGCCGCGTATTGTTCCGACTGATCCGCAAGGCTGTGCTGTTTTTAATGGCGAAGACCGGCGATGCGTCCGCAGCCAGGGCCGGCGCGAAAAAAACCGCAAGACGCAGGCGTATCGTGATATACGCCGGTTCCTGTCTGATTGTGGCGGTTGTCGTATTGCTGGTGCTGTTTGTGCCGTCTAAAGCGGCTGAAATCCCGGCGACCAGGTCCGCTTCACCGAGCCTGCCGGAAGCGCCGGAGATGTGGCAGGCAGCGGCGACCAACGCGATTCCCACGACAAAACCGGACATCGCGCCTGTGCCCACCACGCCGCCCGACACCGTAC
>JAAXZP010000410.1 GCA_012719815.1 Christensenellaceae bacterium | reverse complement strand
TGAGCGTCGATACCGGCCAGCCCCTGCTGCATGCCTGCGATGCCGGCTGGCACGCCGTCCAGATCTTTCTGCAAATCGGATTTGCCGCCGTTGATGCCCGCGATGCCGCTTTTGATGCCGGATACAGCCTTGTTCATTTGCCCAAGGCCGCTGTTCATGCCGTCGATGCCCTGGCCGATGCCGTCTATGCCGGACGACAGCCCATCCTGCGCGTCTGCCATGCCGTCTATGCCTTCCTGTATGCCGTCGATGGCCTCGCCGATACCGTCAACGCCTGATTGTATGCCCGATACGCCCTCATTGATACCGTTCTGTATTTACTGAATCACATCGGGAGTATAGATGCCGAACCTCCTGTCGACCAGGGACACGGTGGTGTCCACGATGGTGGTGACATTGGAACTGCTGAGCTTTTGCACCACGTCGTCGGGCAGCTCGCCACCGGCCATGTCGAAATCCATGTCCTGCTGCTTGAAATCCAGCATCGAGAGCTTTTCTTCAATATCTGCGGAGGTCATGCCGCTGTTCACGCTCAGCATATCGCGGATCTCGGAAAAATCAGGCGTTTGCATGCCCTCCGGCATCTCGTAATCCATCTTCTCCAGCATCGATTTAAACTGCGGGTCGTCTTTGATCGCAGCTAAATCCGCGCTGGCTTTGTCTGTCGCCTGCTGAAGCGCGGCGGTTTCTTCTTCGAGTCTGTCCGTTTGGGTAAGCATCCGCGCTTTCAGATCGTCTATCAGCTCAAGATCGGCCGATACTGCGGGCAGATCTTCCCGTATTCCGTCTACCAGCGTGTCGTCCGCCTGAATCTGTATGGACGAAACGGGGGGGATGACGTTCATGATGCTATCCTGTGCTGCGGTGCCTGCCTGGGCGATAAATCCCACCATCAGCATTGGCCCGATAGTGGTGCCGATGGACCGCATCAGCGACAGCGCGGAAAGCGCCGAGTTGGATTCTTCCGTCTTCGTGTTCGTCAGCATCATGTAATTGAGCGGCGTTCCCATGACGAACCCGAGGCCCGTGCCCATCAGCACCAGACTGATAATCACGCTGGCTGTGCTCACATGTGCCGTGGCATAAAGCGCAAGGAACAGAGCGCCAGCCAGCGATACGCCGAATCCCAGGAGCAGTATTTTCTTGGGGCCGAATTTGTCGACCAGCCTGCCGCCCATGGGGCCTCCGAGGCCCGCGAACAGTCCGAGGATCGTCACAAAATAGCCGCCGCTTCCTTCGGGGGTCTTCAAGGCATTCTCCGCGAACTGCGGAACGAACACCATGCCCATCATCATCACGCCCACGATAAACGCGACAAAAAACGTGACCACGATGTTTCTGTTTTTGAAGTAACCCATGTTGAATATCGGGTCTTCGGCGCGCTTTTCAACGAGTATAAGCAGCGGAATCATCAGCGCGAACACAATCAGGAACGGATAAACGTCGGTATTGCCGATCGTTCCGAAGAAGTCGAAAAAGTCGATGTTCGTGAGGCTGTACATCAGCGACAGCACGAGGACGACCAGTACAAACGTACCAACAAGGTCGATTCTCTGCGTATGCTGCTTTTCTCCTTTGGGCAGTGCGAATATCGCGGCAATCACCACAAACACGCAGATGGGCAGGTTGATAAAGAACAGCCAATGCCAGTTGGCTGTGCCCACCAGGTCGAGTATCGCGCTGCCCAGCGTAGCGCCGAGTATGTTCGCAACGCCGTATACGCCGCCCACAAGGCCAAGTGCCATGCCTCTTTTGTCCTCAGGAAATCCCGTTCCGAACTCGGCAGTGGCCAGCGGCATGATGCCGCCGCCGCCGAAAGCCTGAATCACGCGGCCGGCAATCAGCATCGCAAAGCTGCCGCCGAAGTTGGACAGTCCGCATATCAGCGAACCCGCGCCAAACAGCGCAACCGCTACCATATACACGCGCTTTCTGCCAATTCTGTCGGCCAGCTTGCCGAGAATGGGCATCGCGCAGGCGTAAGCCAGTGTAAATGCCGTAATCATCCATATGCCGATGCGGTCGTCCACCTGGAAGGAATTCTGAACAACCGTACGGGCGGGCGTTAATATGCCGGTGTCTATCGCTCCGATAAATATTCCGAGCAGATAGACCAGCATGACGAAACCATATCGTTTCTTTTTGACTTTGCTGTCTCCCATTTACATTACTCCTGTAAAAACTTATTCCATAAAATGAACATTGTTCATTAAGAAACCAAAAAAATCAGTCCAGCATCCTTAGTAAGAAATAACGCAGCTGATCAAAGCTGGCGCTCTGCTCATAAGCGAAAGAGAAGAAGAGTCTCGTGATGATGTCGGCGGCGCAGGCTTCCTGCTCCGGGGCAATATGGCCGGCAATCAGGGAACAAACATGCTGCGCAAAATCCTGATGCAGCTGCTGCCTGATGCTGTACAGCTTATTGAGCGTACCGCTCTCAAGATCATCCGGAAAGCCCGCTTGCCATATCTGGTGCACGCTCTGAAGCATCTGCCTAAGATCGCCAAACAGTATTTCCAGCTTCTCAATAGGGGGCTTGTCTTCGTGGCTGTGCTCGGCGACAACCTGACGGAATGCTCTCCAATCCTCCTGCATTACCGCCGCGATGACCGCCTGCTTCGAAGGGAAATAATTGTAAAACGTACCTGTCGCGATGCCGCACTTTTTCGCGATATCGCGAATGTTTAAACGACCGTAGACTTTTTCCACGATCATATCCCGCGTGGCCTGCAGGATTTCTTCCTTGACGTTTTCCAGATTCCTTGGCACAACCACAAGTCCTTTCGCAAAATGAACGGTGTTCATTATATACCTGTGGTTATAGATATGTCAACAAGCGCCTGGCCTGCTGAAAGCCGGAGAGTCTTACGAGAGAGATCTTCTGTTGAATAGGATAAATACTGCCGCCAAATGATATTATTTCGTGCTCTGCCGTGCCTGCGCGTAAAAACCGTCGTTCTGGTTCCATTCGGCGTAGATCACGTCTTCAATGCGGCTGATGTTTTGCTTTTTAAGGTTCTTCTCCAGCCATTTTACGTCTTTTTCTGCCGCTTGCAGATTGTTGTAGTCCACTTTTCCGTCAAGTATGAGGGGAAGGGTTATCCGGGCAGGCGGGGCGGCGATATTCATATCGCTTTTGACGACGCTCTGATATTCCGGTTTCTTGATGACGGTAATGACGCCGTTGGGCTCGATGATTGCGTACTCGATTTCCCTGATGGAAAACGTATTCTGACCCCTCAGCAGGCTGGTCAGTTCCAATAAATCCAGCTTCTCCTTTTTCAGGACCTGATAATCGACCTGCCCGTTTTTGATCACCAGCTTGGGAGATCCCTCTATCATCATTCTCGCCTTGGTAGACTTCTGGACTATTTTTTCTATCAACACCAGCAGCACAGTCCATACGGCCAGGCCGTACAGGATGTGCAGTATGTTTGTCTCCATGTTGTATATGGCGTTGCCCAGCAGCTCGCCCAGCACCACGGCGGATACGAAATCGAACGGGGAAATCTGCCGGACCTGCCTTTTTCCGATAATCTTAACGGCGATCAAGAGGCCGATAAAGCCAAACAGCAATTCTATTGTTAAGTGGAAGAAGACAGAATCAAACACAGCGGCACCCCTTTCAATCAGTGTACTTAGTATTATGCGTGTTAAGGACGGAATTATCCTTATGAGGTGCCCCAGCAAAGCATGAGGCTAGCTTTAAGCGTCAGATTTGATTAAACTGCGCACGGCTGCGCTGATTTCCTGATAGCTGGTGCAGCGGCATATGTTGGATTGCAGCCACGATTCTATCGTGTAATCGTCGGGGTTGGGGTGATGCATCAGCAGGGAGTGGCAGACCATGATGAACCCGGGCGTGCAGAAGCCGCACTGAAACGCGCTGAAATTCGCGAACGCATTTTGCACGGGGGTGTTGGTGAGGCCTTCTATCGTCGTAATGGCGCGGCCCACTCCCTCCACGGCCAGCATCAGGCAGGATTTTACGGGCCAGCCGTCCACAAGCACCGTGCAGGCGCCGCAGTCGCCGTTCTCGCAGCCGACTTTGGTGCCGGTCAGGCCCAGCCTGCTGCGCAGCACCTCCAGCAGCGTATCCCCAGGCCGGACCGTCACCTCATGGGCGCTGCCGTTTATGTTGAACGTGATGATGGTCTTACCGGATATTTTAAGCATGGCTGCCTCCGTTTCTGAATCCTGTGATGATTTTCTCCGCAGTTTTTTCAAATATGAACTGCCGGTATGCGGCTGAGCCTTCGGTGTCGCTGAGCACCGGCTCCGGCAGGTCTGCCAGCAGCTCCCTGACGATGTCCATGGCAGGCCGCGCGTCCGCGAATGAGCAGTCTTTGAACCTGAACGGGAATGAGCATAGCGCGCTGGCCGCAAGCCTTAATGTGCCGCCCACGTTCAGCGCCGCGACTGAGACCAGCGGATAGCCGATCTTTTCGGCTTTGGTTTTCTTGATGTGCGCGTACGGGTATGCGGCATAGCGCTTATTCAGGCTCACCATGAGTATCAGCTCTCCCGGGGTTAGTTTCCCGTTCATGTTCAAAACATCGCAGATCGGCACTTCCCGTATGCACTGGGCGTTGGCGATATGGATTGTGGCGTCCGCAAGCAGCAGTGGCAGAAGCGCCTCATGATAATGTATCGTTCCCGCGAGGTTTCCGCCCAGCGTGAGCTTGCACTGTATGGTATGGTCGGCGATGCGGCCCGTCGCGAGGCTCAGCAGGGGATAAAGGCCGCTTTCCCGGATCGTCGCCAGCGTCAGCGCCGCGCCGAAGAAAAGCTTTGTGCCGTCCGTGCCGAAACTTTGGCATTCGGGGATTTTTTTGATATCGATCACGGCGTTCGGCCGGACGCTGCCCACGCGCGCCATGCTGATGATCTCGGTGCCGCCGCCGTAATACAGCGGGTTTTTGGCATCCGCTTTCAGGGTGTGGTATATGTCCACCGCTTCCTGCCACGTGTCCGGGAGGTAATAATCGAAATCGTAGGGGATCATCGGCTTTTCTCCTGCTGCGATTGGGTGACTGAGTACCACAGCGCCTCGTTGGTGACGGGCAGCGAGTCCAGCTGGACGCCTGCGGCTCTGCTCAGCGCGTTGGCAAATGCCGCGGGCATGCCGAGTATGCCGTGCTCGCCCAGTCCGCGCGCTCCCATGGGGCCGCTGATGTTGGGCGTTTCCACGAACTCAACGGTGTAGCGAGGGTTTTCAGCGAAGTGCATGACCTTGTAGGTGCGGAAACTTGTGTTTTTGAGCTCACCGCCTGGCGCGTAAACGTTGGCCTCCCGGGTGGCGCAGCTTAATCCCATGTTCATGGCGCCCATCACCTGGCTGGCAGCCCCTTCGGGATAGATGACGCTGCCGGCGTCCAGCACCGTCGCCGCTCTAACCAGCCGGTAGGTATACTCGGTCAAGTCGTATTCGACTTCCACCGCCTGGGCGCCCGCCGTCCAGTAAGGCCCTGTCTGGCCTTTGCCCGTTTCCCTGTCCAGATGGGACAGGTGTTTCATGATGAAATGGCCGCAGCCAATCACCGGCCCGCCCAGCGCGCTGCCGGTGCTGTCCTTTACGCCGGATACGATGTCCTTGAGCTCCAGATACTTCTGCGGGTTCTCTTTCAAATACGCCATCCCGTTATCGATTTCAACGTCGTCCGGGCTGCATTTCAGTGCCAGCGCGGCGTTGGCTTTCAGCTGCCTTATCGCGTCGTCCGCGGCGGTCAGGACGGCATTCCCCGCCATGTACGTGGACATGCTGGCGGCCGTTTTCCAGTGCACCGGGTGGGCGTGCGTGTTGACGGTGAGATTTACCGACACCTTGTCGGGGCTGATCTTCAGCCGTTGCGCCAGCAGTTTGGGCAGGGAAGACGTCATGCCTGGCCCGCATTCTATCACGCTGCAATTCAGATTGACCGTGCCATCGGAACAGAACGTCACGATGGCCGAGGAAGACGCGTCCGTCGGGGTGGTGGACGTTTTGGTGAAACAGGCCATACCTTTGGCGCGGATGACGCTATCGCTGACTTTGGTCCAAATGCCGTTATCCCACTGCATGATCTCCTTCATCCGATGGATGCAGGCCGAAATATCGCCGAGGTTGCTTTTGGTGTAGGTTACCTGCGTGGGCGAATCGTCGCCTTCCCGGGCCGCATTGAGCAGGCGGAGCTGCGCGGGGTCCATGCCCAATCTGTCGGCCAGCTTGTCCATCGTCCGCTCGATCGCGAATGTGGAGACGCCGTGACCGAACCCCCTGAACGAAGTGGTATAGACATGGTTGGTGTAAACGCAGACGGAATCACACTGGATGTGGGGGATGTAATAAGCCCCGCTGCAGCTCCCCGCGACGGCTTTCGCCATGACCGGCGCAGTATCGGTGTATGCCCCGCAGTCGATATAATACTCCGCCTGAAGTGCCTGCAACCTGCCGGTTCTGTCCGCGCCCAGCTTCATCACGACCTTCGCGCCGGTCTTGCAGGGAGAGGTGTAGAAGCTTTCCTCTCTGGTGTATGCAACGCGCACTTCCCGTCCGCCCACTGCCCTTGAGGCGATATAGGCCAGCAGTTCGGGGTGCGGGTTGATTTTGCCGCCGTAAGCCCCGCCTACAAACGGTACTTCCACGGTGATGTCGTTTTCCGACAGGCTGAAGTATTTTGCAAGCATGCTTCTTAACGCATGAGGCGCCTGATTGGCGGTATGGATGACGACCTGCCCGCCGGGAAGTATCTGGGCCCGGGCGTTCCGCGTTTCCAGAAAGGCGTGGCTGGCCTGCGGAATGCGATACTCAGCTTCCACGACGACCGCGCTGTCTTTCCAGCCCTGAGCGATGTCGCCCTTTCTTATCTTTACACGGTTTGCGATGTTGGTGTTCTCCTCCGGATACACGTCCGGGACGGTGCGGGCGTACTGCATCAGGCCGGGGTGGACCAGCGGCGCATTACTGGCCAGGGCGTCTTCAATGGTATTGACGACAGGGAGCGGCTGGTATTCCACCCGGATGCTTTTGACGGCCTGCGCGGCCTGCCATTCTTCGTCCGCTACCACGATCGCGACGGGCTCGCCGAAATACCGCACCTTTTCGGCTGCCAGTATCGGCATGTCCTGCAGTATCGGCCCTGTCAGCACGGCGCTCTCCCGGCCGGTGACAACGGCATGGACGCCGGGCACGGCCCAGGCTCCTGAAACGTCCACAGAGAGAATACCCGCGTGCGCAAAAACGCTGGTCAGCAGCCTGGCCTGAAGGCATGCGGCAGGATATCCGTCATCGTTATATTTCGCTTTTCCATGCACCTTGAGCCATGCGTCTTTGCGTATCATCGTGCACCGTGCCTTATGAGTTTATTATTCATTATTTCCATGAAAAGCTGTTTGTTTACGGGGTTTGATAAAATGATTAGAATTCTGAATTCGTTTTCGGATAGTCTGCATTTTAATTGAGAACAATAATATAAAAGGAAACAGGAGGCATTTAACATGGGTATAATATCGTGGATTGTGCTGGGCGCACTGGCGGGTTGGGTCGCCAGCATCATCATGAAGAAAAACCGACAGATGGGTGCTGGTGCGAATATTTTGGTGGGCATCATCGGCGCCTTTATCGGCGGCTTTGTGATGAACCTGATCGGCGCCAAAGCCGACGTGACGGGATTCAATCTGGAAAGCTTTCTGGTCGCGCTGGTGGGCGCCATCATCCTTCTGGCGATTATCAACCTGATCAAAAAGGGGACTGCACGCAGCGAATAATATGACGTAACAGTGCGTTGGGGTCACCCTGCAGAGCGAAAACGAAAGCCCGACCTGCTTCGAGTCGGGCAATTCTTATATTTCTGTCCTACTGGCTGACAAAAGTAAAGCTCTGCATCATGTGGTTATGGTTATCGGCGTATGCGGTCGGGCCGCTGTATTGGTGCGCGTGCCCTGGCCCCACCATGACAGGAGCCGATGTGACCAGCGAATACTGATGGTTGTGGCCGTCATCTACGGTGGTATCGCCTGCCATGGCATGGGTATGGCCGGGGAAGTCCTCGCTGGGGCTGGTCGTGCCGGAATAATAATGGCTGTGACCGTCGTTATAAGACGTCATGCCTTCGTAATAATGCGTATGCATAGATAGTGTCACCCCTTAAGCAATATATGAAGGGCAAGGTATATACGTGTAACTGTTTAGTTGGTTATTGGCGAATAAAAACGGGCAGCAGTGCCGGATATGTGAATGGCTTATGCGCCTATACAAAAGCACAGCCCCCGGGATATGGCGGGGGAGTGCGCTGCAATCATTTATAGGGCCTAATCCTGTATTTCGGAGAGCAGTTCCTCATACTTTCCCTGGAACAGGACTTTGAGCGGGTCTTTGGGCGGGCCCTCAAGCAGCTTGCCGTCTATGCTGTAGCGTCCGCCGTGAGCGGGGCAGTCCCATGTTTTCTCGGCTGAGTTGAAATTGAGCTCGGTGCCCATGTGGGTGCAGGTGATGTCGATAACCGTCACATTGCCGTTTTCGTCCATGTATATGCCCGCTCTTTCGCCTTTGAAGCGGATGACGCGGCCTTCTCCGGGCTTTATGCCCTCGATGTCCTGCGTGCCTTCCAGCTTGGACTTGATCAGCTCGATGACGGGGTTGATCGCGCCGGCAACAGCCTTGCCGAAAGAGCTGGATATGTCCGCCCGGGTCCGGGAGTACAGGCTTTCGTACTGGCAATTGCCTGTGGTGATGAGGTCCGCAATCATCATGCCGGCCAGCGTGCCGTTGGAGAGACCCCATTTCCTGAAGCCCGACGCGACGTAGATGTTGGAGTGGTCTGAGATTCTCCCGATATATGGCAGCTCGTCCGGCGTGTCGTAATCCTGCGCGGACCATTTTGCAAGGACTTCCCGCACCCCGGCCACCTGATCCGCAAAATGGATGAGATTGTCGTAATGGAGCGCCATGTCGCCGTACCCGCGCCCGGTATCGTGGCTTTCGCCGACCACGATCAGTATGCGCTCGTCGGTTTCGACATGGGTTCTGATGGAGCGGGCGGGGTCGCCCACGTTGATGTAGCTGCCGTCCGGCCAGTCCCTTTTTGCCCGCACCGCAACGCCGTATGCCCGCTTGGGGTAGAGGACCGCATAAAACAGGTTCGGTCCGTCGTAAAACGGATACTGCGTGGCCATCACGACGTGGTCGGCCTCGATGGTGATATCGCCTTCACAGTGGACTATCTTTGGGACGTCGTTTTCCAGCTTTATAGCCTTGGTGTCGCAATAGATTTCGGCGCCTTTGGCTGCGGCTGCTCTTGCCAGGCCTTCCACATACCTGACCGGGTGGAAAACGTACTGGCCTTTGTATGCGAGGAGGCCTTTGTTTCCGGGCGGGAAATCTGAATTCTCCAACAGCTCCGTTTCGATGCCTATCATATTGGCAACGTCATACTCTCTCTGAAGCGTGTCCCATTCTTCGTCGTTGACGCCGTAAATATACGCCGTGTTTTCAGCCAGCTGGCAGTCTATCGACTCCTTTTGGGCCACGCTTTTGACGAACTTCAGCGCTCTTTTCTGCGACAGGAAATAAGCCCGTGCCGCATCTAGGCCGTACTTTTCCGCGGTTTTATAGTAAATGATGCCGTGCTGAACGGTTATTTTTCCCGTTGTGTTGCCCGTCGTGCCGTCGGCCAAAACGCCCGCTTCAATCAGCACGGGCCTTATGCCCTTTTCCGCCAGACAGTAGGCGCAGGTGACGCCGGTAATGCCTCCCCCGATGATAACGACGTCTGTCGATATGCTGTGATCCAACCGCGGGTAGTGCGACTTTTCTCCCGTCTGGTTCCAGTAGGATATGCTGCTCATATATGCCTCCGTCAGCCAATCAGGTTTTGATTGTAATTTCTCCAATAATTTCTTTTCTATAACCTGCTTTTCTTTTTTGTTATGGCTGCGGACAGAAGGGGACTTTCGCAGTATTTTAAGCAGGGCCGCTGAAAAACGGATATGAAAAATAAATACGGATACAATAGACGGCACATTGAATGGAAAGGTAAACATTTTGGAGGAAGTTCTAAATATTAGTAATTTATGAAATCAGATTGGAAGATTCGGAAAAACTTAGGTTTTCCGATCAAGCTTTGAGGCAGGGTGAGCGTTGTTCGGTACACTGCGTTTAACGCGCGGCGGCCATCAGTATTTCGTTTTTCATCAGATCGATAAATATTTTGACGATCTCCGGGTCAAACTGCGTTCCGGCATTGCGCTTGATCTCCGCAAGCGCCACTTCTTTCGACAGCCCCTTGCGGTATACCCGGTCTTCCGTCATGGCGTCAAACGCATCGGCTACCGCGAGTATGCGGGAAACGAGCGGGATGTCTTCTCCCTTTAATCCCCTCGGATACCCCTTGCCATCCCAGCGTTCGTGATGATAGAGTATATATTCAGCGATATGTTGCAGCTGCGGCGTGGCCATGGCGATCCGGTGCCCAATTTCGGGGTGTTTCTTCATTATTTCCCACTCTTCGGCGGTCAGCTTGTCCGGTTTGTTGAGTATTCTGTCGTCGATGCCGATTTTGCCTATGTCGTGGAGCTTGGACACGAGGTAGAGTTCGGACAGGCATTTTTGTTCCAGCCCGAGCTGCTTGCCGATCATCTGGCAGTACCTGCCCAGCCTTTGCCCGTGATCTTCAGTTTCCTGGCTTTTGGCGTACAGCGTGGCCATGATGGCGGACACGATGGCGGAATGCGAACTGTTCTGGTTAAGCAGTTTCTGGTGTTTTAAGTATTCTTCAGCTTCTTTGATGACCTCTTCGATGTCCTGGTCTTTGGTCCCTTTTGTACTGTAGCCGATGGTCAGGTTGACCGCGTAAAGCTTATTCTTCCTGGAGTTGTTGTATTTCGTAATAACTTCCTTGATGCTGGTTTTTATTTGATGGGCCGCCTGG
>JAAXZP010000409.1 GCA_012719815.1 Christensenellaceae bacterium | reverse complement strand
GTCCCTGCAGGTGCTCTCCGCCACCAGCTCCAGCACGTCGGACAGCTCCTCTTTGTCCAGCCTGTTCTCCACGTCTGCGGCAAACATCTCGCCCGTCTCCAGAAACACCTGCGAGACCTCTTTCAGGCGTCCCACCGTCAGTTCCTTGAAGCGGCGGGTGTGCATGCTGTTTTCATACTCCCGCCGCGCTTTGGGGTCCATAAACCGCCCCGCGAAAGCGAATGCCTTTTTGGGGATTGCGCAGAACAGCGCCGTGGCCACGCCCGCCTCGATCAGCACGCTCAGCCACTGCGACATCTCGGACAGCGCGATGGACATCATCAGCGCCGTCAGCAAAAAGCCCAGCGCTGTGCCCGGCTTTTTCAGACGGCGCAGCGTGCCCGCCACCAAAGCGGCCACGCCCAGCAGCGCGGCCATCGAGAGATTCACGGATATGCCCAGAAAAAGCGCCACGCCGGCTACCAGGCCCACGCCTGCGCCCAGCGCCGCTCCGCCCGCATACGCCACGCATAAAACCAGCACCATCGCGATGATGTCGGCTATATAGACGCCGCTCACATTGAGCCGGCCGAACATGCATATCAGCGCCATGGCACCCAGCGCAAGGCAGATTGTCTCCTCTGCGGAGAGCATCGTGCGCTTTTTGCCGCTGGTTAATTGCATCAGCGTGCCGATCACATAGATCATCACCAGCGCCATCAGGCATTCCAGCACCGCTGTCATGAACACCGCAAGGTCAGCCGTTTTAAACACCAGCGCGCTCACCGAATAGGCGCAGGCGGTAAACATCATCGCCATCCAGCGCTGGCCCGGCCCCACTACCAGCAGTGCGCCGCATATCAGCAGCGCCACGCAGATGACGAACAGCGCGTCGTGCCCAATCAGCAGCGCACCCAGACACACGCCCGCAGCCGCCGCAAGCACTTCAGGCCGACCGCGCGTATGACACGCGGCAACCAGCGCTGGCCCGAACGGCGATATCACGCCGAGCAGCCGGATACGCCCCAGCAAAATCCCTATACCCGCATAGATCAGCAAGAACAGGACCTTTCTCCACAGATCGCTCTTCAGGATGCCGGTATTATGCTGTTCCTCTGACCTGAAGTCCCGGCTATCCTGCACCCCCGTCGCCGCAGGTGACATATCCATGATCACTCCCGTCGAAGTATGGTAACCCCTATTATAGGAGCCTCCCGCGCAGAACATTGTCGGTCTGCGCTGGTCCTTCGCGGATAATTTGCCGATTCGCCCTGATTTTTTTTTCTGAGTGTGTATATTTTTTTCCGATTTTGCGTATACTGATTAGTTGGGCATTATCTTTTACCCCTTTGTCCTGCGCTGTTTCCTCTAAAAAGATTGCGTCTTCATAAATTGCTGATATATAATGTAAACTAAATTGCCATATTCATAGTGGACAAGTTTTGATTTTAGACAGGGAGGATAATTGTTCATGCAGTGTTCCAGAGAAGTGGACGAAATGGTATATGTGGCGAAAGGCCCCAACCATGGCCCGGCGCCCATTCCCGTCGAAGGCCAGTGGGTAAAAGCCAAGCAGATCACCGATATTTCCGGTCTGACGCACGGCGTGGGCTGGTGCGCGCCGCAGCAGGGCGCATGCAAGCTGACGCTCAACGTGAAATAGGGTATCATCGAAGAGGCGCTCGTTGAGACCATCGGCTGCAGCGGCATGACGCACAGCGCGGCGATGGCTGCGGAAATACTGCCCGGCAAGACGCTGCTCGAAGCGCTCAATACCGACCTCGTGTGCGACGCGATCAACACCGCCATGCGCGAGCTGTTCCTGCAGATCGTGTACGGCCGCACACAGACGGCGTTCTCCGAAGACGGCCTGCCCATCGGCGCGGGGCTGGAAGACCTCGGCAAGGGCCTTCGGTCCCAGGTGGGTACGATGTACAGCACAAAGGCCAAGGGCGTGCGCTACCTCGAGATGGCGGAAGGCTATGTGAC
>JAAXZP010000408.1 GCA_012719815.1 Christensenellaceae bacterium | reverse complement strand
GTATGGCAAGCACGATTGCCACGCTGCCATTCCGGATGATGCTGCCGTTTTCGTTGATGAGCACGCCCCAAAGCGGGCTTTTTGTAAACAGTTCGGGATTGAGCTTTTCCGTAACCAACAGGCCGCCTGCTACGCTCAAAAAACCGATCAGGCCTGTTTGGGAAAGGTCGATACCGCCCAAAATCAGCACAAACATCTGCCCGACGGCCAAAATCAGCAGCGGCCACATGTTAGAGAAGATGTTCTCAATATTGCGCGTTTTGCCCAGTGCGGGAACAAATATCCACACCACCAGGAAAAATATGATGCTTAGATACAGCACAAAGTAATCTGAAAGCAGCATATTACGCGCCAATGTGCGCAGGGTTCCTGTTTTGCTCCCTTTGTTGATGTCCAAAGTTTTCACCTGGCCTTTGTTTTGACTTTCACGGAGGCAATACTCCGTGTTTTCAGATATTCCGTTACTTTTCGATAAAATTCGCGCGTTTCAGCAAGCAAAAGCAAACCGTTTCTTCAAAGTCTTGGGTTACAGGAAAGCAATTCTCTTACTTCCCTGTAACCCATCACCCCAGAAGTATCGCTTAGCGGAGCTTGTTGCCCCACATATAGTCATGCCGTTCAGCCAGGTTCGCCTGGGTTAAAGCAAAGCCGGGGTCATAGAGCCATTCATCGGGCTGGGTTTCGCCGTTGGCAATCGCCTTGAGCAGGGCGTCGAGCAACGTATAGGCTTCATAGTACACGTCCTGCACGCCGGTGCCGTCCACATAGCCTTCATCGATCAGAGCGCCTGCGCCCGAGTCGCCGTCCAGGCCGCCCATAATCACATGGCCCTCTTCGCCGACCTTCTTCCACTTGCCCATGGGTTCCAGCACGCTCTTAATCACCGGGAACAGGAAGTCGGAAGAAGTAAACAGGAAGTCCACATCGGGGTTCGCCTGCATCGCAGCCGTCAGGTTAGTAAGCGCGGTATCCGCATCCCACTTGGTATCCACTTCGATAACATCGTTGAAGATATCGGGCTCTTTTGCGATGGCGGCATAGAAGCCTTCCTTGCGGTACACCGCGTTCGGGTCGCCCAGGTCGCCAACCATGATGAGCGGAGTGAGTTTCTTGCCGGTGGCGTCAAATTTCTTCTTCGCTTCACTTACCATATAGTCCACGCACGCTTCGGCAATCGCCTTGTTGTCCGCGACGATAACGATGTTGTTCGCGCTGTCATCCGACGGCGGACGGTTGAATACGCCGATGGGCACGTTGGAGCGGTTGCATTCCTTGGCGATGGTAACAGCCGACTCGCCATCCTGCGGGATGATAATGATGCCGTCAACGCCAGCAGCAATCGCATCGCGCACCTGCTCAAGCTGCTTGTTGGCGTCCTCGTTTGCGTTATACTCCAGCACTTCACAGCCCGCGTCTTTCAGCGCCTGCGTGATAGCGGCATGGCCCGCTACCCAGAACTCGGTCTCCAAATCCTGATAGCAGAACGCAATGGTCTTGCCTTCCACATCCGCCTCCACCTGTGGCGCTTCCACCGCGGGAGTCTGGGCTGCAACAGCAGTGCTCTGCGTTGCTGCGGGTGCGGGCTCTTCGGAAGCGGGCGCAGAACAGCCTGCCACGACCGAAAGCACCATAAGTGCGGCCAGCAACGATACGATAAGTTTCTTCATTGTTTCTCCTCCTTGATCGTTTTTGAATGGTTTTTGGTGCAGTGGTAATACATTCGCGTAAAACTGATGCAATATTAATGGGAAACGGCATTTTCTATTTGCATATTATCATTTGAAATACGAAAATAAAAGCCCTAAATTTTTTATGATATATATACAAACTATAAAAATTTTATCCTTTAATTCCTGCCTATGAATATCGC
>JAAXZP010000407.1 GCA_012719815.1 Christensenellaceae bacterium | reverse complement strand
TGCTGGTGCTGATGCCCACCGTCAACCATGTGGGCGTATCGCGCCGCATCGAGGACGAGCAGGAGAGAAGCCGCTTAAAGGAAATCATGGAGCAGATCAAGCCGCCGGACATGGGCGTGATTGTGCGGACGGCGGCTGTGGGCAAGACGGCGGAGGATTTTATAGGCGAGATGCGCTTCCTGGAACGCCTATGGCAGCGCATACTCCAGCGGAGCGAGGTACTGCGCGCGCCGCGCCTGCTGCATGCCGAGGAATCGCTGATATTCCGCACCGTGCGCGACATGTTTACCTCCGACGTATCTGAATTTATCATCAACGACCGCGAGTATTACGACAAGGTGGTCGCGGTGGCGAACATCATCGCGCCGGGTCTTAAAGACCGCGTGCGGCTGTATGAGGGCGGCCCAAATATATTCGACGATTTCGGTATACAGGCGCGTATCGACAAGGCGCTGGACAAAAAGGTGTGGATGAAAAACGGCGCCTACATCATCATCGACGAGACGGAGGCGCTCACCGTCATCGACGTCAATACCGGCAAATATGTAGGCGACAACAATCTGCAGCAGACGATACTGGAAGTGAACATCGAGGCTGCGAAGGAAATCGCGCGGCAGCTGAGGCTGCGGGACATCAGCGGCATCATCATCATTGACTTCATCGACATGGAGGTGGAGGAGAACAAATACAAGGTGGTGGCCGCGCTGGAGGAAGCGCTCGCCAAGGACCGCACCAAGACCAACGTGCTAGGTATCACCGGGCTCGGGCTGGTGGAGATGACGCGCAAGAAGATGCGGCGCAAGCTGTCCAGCATCGTCAAGCGCACCTGCCCGTACTGTGGCGGCAGCGGTCTGGTGGACAGTGAAGAGACCACGGCCATAAACTTAAGGCGGCTGGTGCTGCGGCAGCTCGCGAATTCGGACATCAAGGAGTATCTTATTGAGGTAAACCCGCTGGTGGCCAAGTATATTGAGAGTAAGGAAGCGGAAACGCCGGTGCTGCCCAAAATAGAGGGCGTGAAGTTCTACGTTTTGGCCTCTGAATCGATGCATTTGTCGGACTACCGGGTGGTGGAGATCACATCGCAGAAAGAGCGCGAAAAGCTGCTGGGAAAAGCGCGCGTGTTTTGTTGACAGGGCTTATCTGATGTGGTATGATTTTGACTTGAGCCGCACGGAACTGGTTTGTAAAATTCCGATTGGCCGAGGTTCCCCGAAAAGCGAGACGTTTTGGGGCAGGCAGCGGATACCACGACGTCGAGACTGGGAAGAGGAGGTAGCAGCGGTGTACGCAATTTTTGAGACAGGCGGCAAGCAGTACAAAGCGTCCAAGGGCGATATCGTCTATGTGGAAAAGCTGGACGGAGAACCTGGCAAGCTGGTCAGCTTTGATGCTCTGGTCGTAGCGGACGGCGACGATATCAGAATCGGCACGCCCATCGTGGAAGGCGCGAAGGTGCGGGCGAAGATCGTCGAGCACGGCAAAGGGAAGAAAGTCGTCATATTTAAATACAAGGCGAAGGACAATTACCGCAAAAAACAGGGCCACCGGCAGCCGTTCACCAAGATTCGCATCACCAGCATCGGCGTCGGCAAGGACAAAGAAGCAGCGGAAGAGTAACGAAACGGTTTACGTGAAAGAGAGGTGCATTTAGGTTGGCACATAAAAAAGGTGTGGGCAGCTCCCGAAACGGGCGCGACAGCGAAAGCAAACGGCTGGGCGTCAAGCGCGGCGACGGTCAGTTTGTGCTCGCGGGCAACATACTTGTGCGGCAGCGCGGCACCAAATTCTATCCGGGCAACAACGTCGACATCGGCAGGGATGATACCCTGTTTGCGCTGATAGACGGCATAGTCAGGTTTGAGCGCAGGGGCCGGGATAAGAAGCAGGTCAGCGTTTACCCCGCGTAACAGGCAATACGGCAGGCTCTGCAGTGCAGGGCCTGTTTTGTTTTACGGCTGAAACAGGGAAGGTTTTGATGAGCGAAGATATTATCCGCCGAGGAGAGGGCGTTAAGTTTAAGAACCTGTCGCATTTCTCGCTGGCCGAATGCGTGTGCAGCGGGCAGGCGTTTCGCTGGCAGCCGCGGGGCAGCGGTTATTTCGGCGTGGCGCTGGGCCGCGCGGTGTACGCGGAGCAGCGGGGGGATACGCTGTACCTGACCGGAGTCGGGAAAGAGGATATACCGGCGTTTGCGCGCTATTTTGACCTGGAGCGCGACTACGGCGCGATTAAAGAACCGTACGCGCACGATGAGTACCTGCGGCAGGGCATGGCGTACGCACCGGGGCTGCGTGTGCTGCGGCAGCCGCCGTTTGAGACGCTGATCAGCTTCATCATATCCGCGAACAACAATGTCAAACGCATCTGCCGCATCGTGGACGCGATATGCCGCCGGTTTGGCGAGCCGCTGGGCGGCGGCGCTTACGATTTTCCGACGCCCGAGGCGCTGGCGGCCGGGACGGAGGAGGAGCTGATAAGCTGCGGAGCGGGCTACCGAGCGCGGTATATCATAAAGGCGGCGCGGATGGTGGCGGAGGGGTTCGACCTCGATGCCGTATCCCGCATGCCGTTTGAGGAAGCGCGGCGCTCTCTCGTCGCCTTGCCCGGCGTGGGGCAGAAGGTGGCGGACTGCGTGGCGCTGTACGGCATGGGCTTTATGGAATCTTTCCCGGCGGACGTGTGGATACGGCGCGTGCTGTGCGCCATGTACGGGTACCGTGGCAAAAACGACAGGGATTTGCGCGCGTTGGTGGATGAGCGCTTTGGCGCCTGCGCGGGCATCGCACAGCAGTATCTATTTCATTATGCGCGCAACCATCCGGAGATATTTAGAAAGTGCCGTGAATAAACAGCAAAGGCCGTAAAATCGGCCTCAGCCATCTTTAGAAAATGGCGAAAAATCGCAGGTTCTCGACAAAAATAAGAAGGGCCTCCGCATTGGGAGGCCCTATTGTTCAGCACAATGATCAGCCTTCGGCCAGCTTCTTGTAATAAGCGTAGCGCTCCTTGGCTTCCTTCTCGGCGATTGCAAACAGCTTCTCGGCTTCTTCCGGGAACTGCTTGGCCAGCGACTGGTAGCGGATTTCGCTGTTGATGAAGTCCTGGAAGCTGGCGGTCGGCTCCTTGCTGTCCAGAATGAACGGGTTCTTGCCCTCTTCCTTGAGCTTCGGGTTGTAGCGGTACAGGTGCCAGTAGCCCGATTCGACAGCGCGCTTCATCTCCGCCTGCGTCTTGCCCATGTTGATGCCGTGGTTGATGCACGGTGCATAGGCGATGATGAGCGACGGACCTTCGTAGCTTTCCGCCTCCAGCAGCGCCTTTAAGAGCTGGCTGTGGTTGGCGCCCATGGCCACCTGCGCGACGTATACATAGCCGTAGGTCATCGCGATGGCGCCCAGGTCTTTCTTCTTGGTGCGCTTGCCCGCTGCCGCGAACTTGGCCACAGAGCCGGTCGGGGTGGACTTGCTCGCCTGGCCGCCGGTGTTGGAGTACACTTCGGTATCCAGCACGAGGATGTTGACGTCCTCGC
>JAAXZP010000406.1 GCA_012719815.1 Christensenellaceae bacterium | reverse complement strand
CTGGTCGATCAGCGCCAGCGCCAGCGTATACACTTCATGCGCTGTCATGTTATCACTTCCTTTCACTATGGGAATGAGCGCCCCGCACAGCACAAGGCGCTCACCCGTAAGTCTTTTATTTTGTGGGCAGGACGGGCTGCATATCACCCCAAAAAACCTTTAGTTTTTCGGGGACCCCGGATTGACCCCAAAAAGCCTGTAGCTTTTCGGGGACCCCCGCGCAGCCCACACCTATCTTTTACCCCCAAAAAAGCTGCGCTTTCGGGGAGAGATCTGCGCCCCGCGTCAGGGCAATCCCGGCGCAGGGCGCATCTCTTCAGGCGGCCAGCCTTAAAGCTGAACCGCCTCGATGCTCACGTTGACGCGCTGCTCAGCGCCAAGCGGCGTATCCTCGTCCGCCATCAGGTGCACCGTCACCACGCCGCCGCTCTTATAGCGCGCGGTGTCGTACAGCGCGATGTACGCCGCGGCGCCGCCGCCCACCGTCACGTCGTAGTCGCCCAGCGGCGCGCGCGGGCCGTCGCCCGCCTTGATGCGCACGATAACGGCGGCCGCGTTGCCGTTGGCGACGCGCAGCGCCAGGCGGGAGTCCTTGCCCACCGGAACGGTCTGCACTTCCTGCGCCGCCGTGATGTCCTCCGCGGATATCGCGCAGGCCCTGCCGCCGCTGATGTCAAATACCGTCACATTCGCCATGCCTATCCCTCCTTACACACCCGTCTCCGGGCCGGGCGTCAAATCCACGCGCACCAGCTCGCCGGGGCGTATCACCGTCGCGCCGTAAAGGTGCAGCACCTTGAAAGCGTCCGCGAACGATTTCTCGGGGCTGTAGCGCTCGATCATGCTGGCCGGTATCTGCTCCGCCAGCGCCAGCGCCTGCCGCGTGAACGCCATGCAGTGGTGCACGTTGCCGGTCTTTTTGATGCTGTTGGACACGTACACGTTGAAGTTGAGGAAGCTCCCTTTGAAGCCCTTTTCAAACACCTTGTCGTTGGTCTGCTGAAACACGATCTTGCCCAGCACCAGCTTGGTGTAAATGGCGGGCGATATCACAAGGAAGCGCTCCTCCTCGACCGGCACGTCCGCCTCCAGCAAAGCCTGCTCCGCCTCCGCCAGCGTGGAGAGTATGGACGTGGACGTCACGTTGTCGTTGGTGATGGTTTTGCCCGCGTCGACGTAAAACCCCGCGAGATACTCGTCCAGCGCCTGCGCCAGAGCCTTTTTTGCCTCGCGCACCTCCACGCCGAAAATCTCGCCCTGGCTCTGCGCCTTGTCGCCCCTGTCCACCTCCACGTTGACGTATTTAGCCTGCGTGATGTACAGGTCCTGGTTGTAGCTGGACTTCTGCTCCAGCACGATGTCCTCGCCCGGCACGTAGTCGCGCACGGCGGGCCGGCCCACGCCGGCGATGTGCAGCACGTCGCCCTTTTTGGTGATCTCGCCGATGATGGGCCCTTTGTACGTCAGGTTCTTGAAGACGCAGTCGCGCCCCCTGTCCGTCATCAGCTCCTTGGCCAGAATCTCCGGCCGGAATGCTTCATAACCCATTCAGTTTCCTCCTTGAAGTGTGTTATCGTTTTCCCGTGAGATACGCCCAGATGCGCTCATGGTTGCGCTCCAGCTCCGCGGGCGTCATCCGCGCGATCATCTCGTCGGTGAGCGGCTTTTCCGCCGCGTCGCCCGAGCCCGTCGCGCTGCCCATGCTCATCGCCGCGTTGCGCGCGTTGGCCTCGTAGCTTTTCAGTCGCTTCTCCAGCTCCGCCGCCCTGTAAGACAGGTACGCCTCGGTCAGCGGCACACCGCGCTTCCAGCTGTCCATCACCGCGGGGGGCAGCTCGCGCGGGTTCTCGTCGGGATACGCCCGCATGAACGCCTTAAGCTGGCCGGTAATCACAGCCTGCGCGTCCTCTTCCAGTGAGGCTTTAAGCGCCGCCACCGCTTCGGTGTCGGGCAGCCCGCGCCGCTGGGCGTAGCCTTTTGCCAGCGCTTCCAGCTCGCGGTATTCGCTGAGCTTTTTCGTCGTCTCGGCGAGCCGCTCATTCAACTTGTCGTAGTTCAGCCCCTTCTGGGCGTACTCCACCGCCGCCTCACGGGTCAGCGGCCGGTCCTGTTTGTTGTAGCGCACCGTCAGAAACGGCGCTTCGTCGGCCTTATCCGCCGCCTCTGTGATGGGAGGCGCGGCCTCGCCGGCATCCGGCTGGTTTGCCGTGGTTTCGGCCTGTGGCAGGGCCGTCTCGTCCATCATGTCAGCCTTCCTTTCATTCTGGTATTAAAAAAGAGCCCCGTGGTGAGAGCCCTTTGTGTGCACTAGCCATCCCGGGCTTCATCGACGCGCACGCCGCATGCCGGCCCGGAAGAGCCGGAGGAACGGCAGCGCACCGCCGTTCCCCCGCCGCCGCTACTGCGCCAGCTGGTTCCGGCTGCGGGAGAGCACCCGGCTGCGGTCCACCGGCTCGTCGCCGGAAGGCCCTGCGCCCAGCAGCCTCTCCGCCCGCGCGAGCATCAGCGGCGATATGCGCGCGCGCTGCACCGCCTGCTTCAGCGCCTCCAGGAGCTCGTCCACCCCCGCGCCCGTCTCCACCAGCCGCGCGATCTCCTCGGGAAAGCCCGGGTCCACGTCGCCGGTGCGCACGCCTTCGCGCAGCATCGTCACCAGCTCGCCGCCCAATACGCGCGCATTTACCGCTTCCGCCTCAACGCCGCCTTCCGGCTGAATACCCCGCGTCTCCGGCGCAAAACCCGCCGGCCTTACTGCATCGTCCATTCCAATACTCCTTTCATAATGAATTTCCCCGACATTTCTCCATAAACAAAAGGGCAGCATCCGCCACCCTAAAACGTTATAATGTTTTTGCAGACAAACCGCCCCAAACCGGTAACATTGGCGGGAAACCGCAGGCTTTCCGCCAAATCCAAAGGGAGCAGCTTTCGCCACTCCCTTTCCTGGGTCTGTCAAATTGCAGCTGCACTCCCCATTATCACCCTCCCCGTGCCGGGCAAAGCCGCATTAAATCAACAGCTCTACCAGCATGATGATCGCCGAAACGATGCCGGGCACCGCGGCGGTCAGCGCGATCTGCCAGGTCCGGCGGTTGTTCTGCTCGCGGGAAGTGTTCTGCTCGATCGCTTCGATCTTCTCTTCAAGCCGCGCCAGCATCTGCCGGAACAGTTTATACTCGCCGTCCAGTCCGGTCTGGATGCTGTTGATGCGCCCGTCCAGATTCGCCATGGAAACGCGCAGTTCCGACATCTGCTCCTCCAGCCGGTTGATCCTCTGGTTCTCAGCCAGCAGCGCGTCGGTGCGGGCGGATATGCAATCCGCCGCCTGCTTCAGCAGCGCGCGGTCGTCGTCGCTCAGCCCGTACGCCATCCTGCCGGCGATTTCGCCTAGTTTGGACATCAGCTCGTATTCTTCCGTGATGTTCACCCCATTTCCGTCATACAGGGTACGTAATTATTATATGCGTATATGGTATCACGTGCGCGGGCGCATCCGGGCGAGCATCGTATTCACAAACGCCCTGTCCGCCCGGCCCTGCTCAGCCGCCCGGGCCAGCGCGCCCAGGATCACCTCCGCGGGCGCCCCCTGCGCCGCCAGCTCCTCCGCTTCCCTGGCAGCTTCCGGATGCACATTCCCCGCCGCCGCGGCCTCGCGTATGCGCTCCGCCAGCATATCCGCCGCCATGCCCTGCGGTGCCGACGCCATGCCGCCTGCCGACTGCAAAGCGCCTGCGCCCTCAGGCATCTGCGGCATCTGCGGACCGGGTGCGCCCTGCGGCGCCGCCCCCGCCTGCCGCGGCGGCTCCGCCGCGCCGCCCGGCATCGCCGCGCCCGGCTCCTGGCCTTTCTGCGCGTTTTCCGCCGCCTCCACCTCGGCCAGAAGCTCCGCTTTTTTGGGGATATGCCCGTCGGGCAGCCGCTCCAGGTACTGCCGGACCGTGAGCTTGCCGGCTCTCAGCAGGTTGTCCAGCGACTGCAGCGTCTGCACTTCGCTCCACGTGGACGACGGCCCCACGTCCAGCTTCAATCGCAGCGTATAGGGCCTCAGCGCGTCCTCGGGGATGGGCACGTACACGCGCTGCCCGTCCGCCTCGATGGGTATCATGCGCCCCGCGGTGTAATACTGCTGGATGAAGTCCAGCCATATCAGCCCCACGTCCTCGATGAAGTTGTAAAACCGCTCCTGCTGAGACTGCAGCGGCACCATGGCGGCGTCCCGCGTGGCGATGAACGCGGAGGTGTTCTGGGGGTTCTTGATGTTGCCCAGCGTCACCTCGTTGGCGCCCATCATGCGCATCGTGGTCTCCAGCGTGGCGGACAGGCCCTTCCACGCGTCGTAGCCGCTGTTGGGCAGCCCGAGGTACTGCGCCGCGCCGGTGATGTCGCCGTTGACGGGTATCGCGCCCGCCACCTTGTTGGTCCACTCGCGGATACGCGTCCTGTCGTACACCACCTTGGGGAAGCTCATCTGCATCTGCGCCAGCTGCGAAAGCGCCAGTATCTTGTTGATGAACACCTGGTTGGGTATCAGCCCCGTCACCTCGGCGACGCCGTGGCACGAGTTCTTGCGGGTGTCCCAGTTCATCAGAGCCACGGGATAACGCTTAAGGCCGGTGTTCTTCGCCGGGGCGACCGTCGCGCGGCGCACCGCCTTCTCGCACCACACCTGCCCGTCCTGCTTCCACATCTTCAGCAGCCCGTTGCACTTGCCCGCCTCGGAAAGCTCCACCTTGCCGCGATCGCCCGCGGTATATTCGTTTTCCTCGTCCGGCACGATGTCCTCCACGTTGGCGCAGCCGTTGCGCGCCGCCTCGTCCCGCACCCTGTCCACCATCTCGCGGAACGCCAGTATGATGTACGGCTGGCTCTGCACGTCCGGGCTGGACGGGTTGCCGGGGTAATAGTTGACGTTGTCAATCAGCTCCGTCGCGATGTCCCCCGTCACCGCCTGCCCCGTCTCAATGCCGGGGTCCCAGTAGAAATACTGGATGTAGTCGCCGGTGATGGCGGCCTGCTTCAAGCCCTCCTTGGTGAGGTAGTCCATCTTCAGGCGCTCCCAAAGCACCCTGCAGAAATCCGAGAGCTGCCGCGCGTAGATGGAGATGTCGCCGCCGTCGCCCTCGCCCTCGGGCAGAAACCGCATGGACAGCCGCCTGTCCGTCACCGCGGCAATCTTCCACGCGGTGGCGTATCGTATGAAGTTCACCACCGGCGTGGGCAGCCCTTCGTGCGGTATGCCCACCCACTGGTCGCCCGCGTAGAAGCGCTCGTTTAAGTCCACCGTCTGGTACAGCCCGATGCGCGTCTTGTAGTCCACGCCGCGCTCATTTTCCTGCCAAATCTTCGTCGTGCTCATAGATGCTCACCGTACGGATCATAGTCCATGATCGCCTCGTACTTTTTCATCAGCGCGCTTTCCGGCTCGTCCGCGAATGGCTGCTGCCCTTGCTTTCGCCCGTCCAGCAGGCCGCGGCGGTAACACAGTATGCCCGCCGCCGCCACCGCGATGCCCGCCGCCGCGCCGGCCAAAACCTCCCACATATAACATCCTCCTTCTCACATTTGTTCGTCCAATAAAAACAGGCGCCTGTGCGCGCTCTGCTTCCGCCATGGTCATTATGCACAAAAAAATCTTTCACGACATTTCAACTTTTCGGCTGCCCCGTATTTTTCCGGGGGTCTCATTTTCTCCCGTATGTTCTCGGCGTAATTCGCCGCATTTCGGGTAAATATTGTAAAGTTATTCGATCCAGATACCGAATAAATTATTGACTTTACGTCAAAAGCATCCCGACACTTAGCTAGAGGCGGAGGTAAGTTGTTTTGAAAAAAATAAACTTAAAGTTATTCAATAAGAAGGAAGAAGACGCGCCGCCGGCCGTCGCGCAGAGCGCCGAGACGCCCGCGGAAAAACGCAGGCTGTTTTCTTTTCTGAAGAAGGGTAAAAAGGACAAAAAGCCGCGCGTCAAAAAGGAACGCCGGCTCATCCTGTCCAACATCAAGATCGCGCCGCGCCTGCTGGCAGGCTTTCTGATCATCGCGTTTCTCAGCACCGCCGTGGGTGTTTACGCCGCCATCAGCATAAACGGCGTCAGCGGCGCTGTGGAAACCATGTACAGCAAAGTGCTGCTCCCCACCAAAACCGCGTACGACCTGACGCTGGCCATTGAGGAGCAGATCAGCATGCTGCGGCAGGCCATCGGGCACAACAGCGAGTCCATGATGGCCGCATACGCCTCCACCATCAGAAACAGGATCAAGAGCTGTGACAACAGCCTCAGAACGGTTGAGCTTCTGATCCCAAAGGATAAAATGTCCATCTATAACGAATTCGTGCCGGTGTACGAGGAGTACAAAAAACAGATGGAAGCCGCGCTGGAAATGCTGAAATCAGGCAACATCCAGGCCCTCACGGACGACCTTTACGGCTACGGCCCGATGTACAGCGCGATGGCTGCAGTCCAAAAAACCGCGGAAAAGCTGCACTACGCGATGTCCGACGGCGCCGCTGCCACGGCCACGGCCAACAAGAGGACGGCTTCCACCGTGCTGATCATCACGATATCGGGCATCAGCCTCATCGTCGTGCTGTCGGTGGTGCTCGGCGTGCTGAACGCCCGGAGCATCAGCCGGCCGGTCAAACAGCTCACGCGCGACGTGAAGCGCCTGGCTGACGGCGAAATGGACATCAACCTGGACGCCAAAATCACCAAAGACGAGATCGGCCAGATGCGCGAGGCTGTCAACACCATCGTGCGGGTGATGCAGAGCCTCGCGGAAGATACCGGCATGCTGGTCGCGGCGGCAGCGGAAGGCGATCTTTCGGTGCGCGCGGACGCCGAGCGGCACACCGGCGTATACCGGCGCATCGTGGAAGGCATCAACGCCACGCTGGACGCGATGATCGGGCCCATCCACGAAGCCACGCAGGTGCTCGGCGAACTCTCGATGGGCCACCTGTCGGCCAGCGTCACCGGCGATTTCAAGGGCGATTTCAGCCTGATCAAGAACGCGCTCAACTCCACGATCGCCACGCTGCAGTCCTACATCCAGCAGATCACGTTCGCGCTGAGCGAGATCGCGAAGGGCAACCTCACCGTCAGCATCGACTCGGAGTTCAACGGCGATTTCGCCGCAATCAAGGAGTCGTTCAACAAGACGGTGGAGTCGTTCCGCAACCTGCTCACCGAAATCGACAACGCGGCCGGCGAAGTCGCGATGGGCACCGCCCAGCTCTCGGCAGGCAGCCAGACGATTTCCCAGGGCGCCGCGGAACAGGCCGGCGCGCTGGAGCAGCTCACCGCATCGCTGTCGCAGATATCGGCGCAGACCAGCGCCAACGCGGAGAGCGCCAACACCGCGCGCGACCTGTCGCAGCAGGCCAGTACGCACGCAGCGGGCGGCAACAGCAAGATGCAGCAGCTGCAGAAAGCCATGGAAGAGATACACGCCGCTTCCGCGAATATCTCCAAGATCATCAAGGTGATCGACGATATCGCGTTCCAGACCAACATACTCGCTCTGAACGCCGCGGTCGAGGCGGCTCACGCGGGCGCGCACGGCAAGGGCTTCGCCGTTGTGGCTGAGGAAGTGCGCAAGCTCGCCGCGCGCAGCGCCGAAGCTGCCAAGGAAACCACCGCGCTGGTGGAAGGCTCCATCGCCAAGACGAACGCGGGCGCCAAGATCGCCCACGAAACAGCCGCGGCGCTGGAGGACATCGTCAGGAGCGTCGAGCAGACCGCGGCGCTGGCCGAGCAGATCGCTGTGGCTTCCAACGAGCAGGCGGAAGGCGTCGCCCAGGTGAACAAGGGCATCGAGCAGCTCTCGCAGGTGGTGCAGAACAACTCCGCCACCGCCGAGGAAGCAGCCGCTTCGTCCGAGCAGCTGTCCGCCCAGGCCGAACACCTCAAGCAGATGGTGGGCCGCTTCCAGCTCACCGCGGAAGAGGCCTGCGAATAACCTCATTACCCGGGGAGGGACATGGTTCCCTCTCTTTTTTTTGCCTGAAAATTTAGGTTTTTTGGCAGGCTGCCGCTCGCGCCCCGATACTGCCGACAAAACTGCACTGAACGTTCCCCACCCCGCCGCGGCTTTACTCATGATAAAACAGCCGCCTTTCCGGGCATATTACGGTATGGAGCCATCGGCAGCCCTGCAGTCGGCCATGAACAGAAAAGAAGACGTCACAAAAGCCCGGAAGCCATCCGGCCAATACCGCAAACACATCCGGCTGATTATCATATCCGCCGTTCTTTTCGCCCTGCTGGCGGTATACATGCACGCGGGCGCGACGCTGGGCTTCGAGAACTGGGTATACGCCAAGTCCGTCGCCTGGATGTCACCCCCGCTGACCGCCGTGCTGAAGGGCATCACGCACCTCGGCGATACACCGACGGTGATCGCGTTCTGCCTGGTGCTCATCGCCGTCCCCAAAACGCGCCGGACCATCGCGCTGCCCGTCTCCGCCGCGGTGACGCTGTCGGCGCTGGTCAACATCGTGCTCAAAAACCTGTTTGCGCGGGAGCGGCCGGACATACTGCGGCTCATCAGCGAGACCAGCTACAGTTTCCCCAGCGGCCACGCGATGGTCGGCGCCGCGCTCTACACCATGCTCATCATCATGATATTCCGGTTTGTCAGAAGCCGGAAAAAGCGGCTGGCGCTGTCCGTGCCCTGCGCGCTATTGGTCGTCGCCATCGGCTTCAGCCGGGTATACCTCGGCGTCCACTACGCGGGCGACATACTGGGCGGCTGGCTGATCGGCTTTTCGCTGGCGGTGCTGGTCTACGCGCTGTGGAAAAAGTCAGAGCTTTACGAACGCGCGCACAAACCGCACTCCCATTCTTGAAACAAAAAAGAGCCTTACGGCTCTTTGTGGAATATTCTTCGTTCTGTGGCCCGGCTCTTTGCTCATCGTCATCTCGCCGGCCTTGTCCGCGCCTTAGCCCTTCATGCCGTCCCGGAAATACACGATCATCTCGTTGGTCAGGCTGACGTCGTCGAACTCCACGTCGATGTCCTCCCGGCGCACCCACACCGCCTCGTCCAATTCGTCCTTGTCCATCAAGATGGTATCCGGACCGTCCAGCTCGCAGAAAAACCCCCTCAGCAGCGCGCCGGAAAAAGGCCACGGCTGGCTCTTGTAGTACTTGAGGTTCTTCACCCGCAGCCCGGCTTCCTCCATGACCTCGCGCATAATCGTCTCCTCGATGGTCTCGCCCACCTCCGCGAACCCGGCGATCAGCGCGTATTTCCTGTACACCCGCCCCTTATCCCGGGTCATCAGCAGCCGGTCGCCGTCCGTCACCCCCACAATCACCGCGGGCGCTATCGCGGGGTACACGAGGTTGCCGCAGCACGCGCAGCGCATCATGCGCTCCTTCGTGTCGGGCTGCATCCCGTGGCCGCACCGCCCGCAAAAGCGGTTGCGCGTATACCAGCTATAAAGCTGGCCTGCCACCCCCGCCGCAAACGCGCGGTGTTTGGGCTTTTTGTGACGGAACGTGACCAGCTCGAGGTAATCGTACCCGCGCTGCGGCTCCACTCCCTCCGCAAGGAAGTATTTCGTGCCGTCGATGGAAAAAAGGTATGTGTACGCGCCGTCCTCCGGCTGGATTTCGCCGTACGCCGGAAAGCTGATGCCTTCCTCGCTCTCCCGCACCAGCACGGCGCCGTTTTTCACGAACATGATGCGGCTGTCCGCGTCCGGCGCTTCCAGCCTGAACGCGTTGTCGTAAATTTTGGGCTTTATGTCCTGAAGCATTGCTGTCCCTTTCTGCGCGTTGTTGTCCGTTATAGTATACACCGCGGCCCGCCGCGTGTCCAATACCGGCGGCTGACGCCGTTTCCAGCGCCTTTGTGACAAACTCACTGACGGCGCGCATCCATTCGGCTATAATCAGGAAAACGCTGAGCAAAGGGAGACAAAACGATGAAAAAGCTGGTATTCGCAGC
Source organism: Christensenellaceae bacterium (assembly GCA_012719815.1). Lineage (GTDB taxonomy): Bacteria > Bacillota > Clostridia > Christensenellales > SZUA-584 > SZUA-584. The sequence goes on along the minus strand of JAAXZP010000406.1, from coordinate 2,415 downwards.
GCTGTCGCTCACAGCCGCGCTGGTATTCGCCGGATGCGCGCCCGGCCAGACCCCCGCAGGCGCTTCCGCAACAGCCGCAGAGCAAACGCAGGCCGTCCGGAGCATATCGCCGGAAGAAGCGCGGGAGCTGATCGGCAAGCCGGGCGTGGTGCTGCTGGACGTGCGCACGCAGGAAGAATACGACGAAGGGCACATCGAAAGCGCAGCGCTTTTGCCGTACGACGCCATCACCGCCGGCTCCGCCGTCCTTCCCGCCGGCAAGGATACGACAATCATCGTCTACTTCCGCAGCGGGCGTCGCAGCGCCATCTCCGCGCAGGCGCTGGCCGACCTCGGCTACACCCGCATCTACGACCTCGGCGGCATCCAGAGCTGGCCATACGAGATAACCGGCTGAAACCTTCGTTTTTTGCCGGTTTCACCCTGGTGTGAGCTGCGCAAGCCGCGAGCTCCCATTATGTGATTTTGGGTAAAATGAATAGACCGTACATTACCGGCGTTGTTGTTCAAAGCATGTGCTTCCGGATTGCTGAAATTTTGAGTTTTTTTACTGTTATTATAGGATTTTTCTATTATCGGTTTTTTCGCACTCCAATATTGACCGGTGAAAAGGCGTAAGGCGGACACCAACTCGATATGACCTCACGCACTCCGCATGGCTCGAGCTGACGAATTGCCTGTGAATGTGTCGCTTGTCATTATCTCAACAAATCACATGGTTCTCGGCTTCCCGGTGAAGAAAGCTGCAATCAGCCCGGGGCCGGAATGTGAACCAATTGTCGTTCCAATATAACTGATGAAGGATCCTTTAAAGTTCAGCTTATTGATTAATGTTTCAGAAAAAGATTTTACTTCTTCCTCCTTGCAGTCGGAATGACAGATATATACAGTCTGATTCTCCGGCTCTATGACAAGCTCCTGAATGATCTCGTAGATGCGGTTAATTGCTCTTTTCCGTCCTCTGACTTTCTCCCGCACAACCAGATGGCCTTCTTTATCCAGGTTTAATATCGGGTTAATGCTCAGAGCGGCTGACACAATGGCTCCCGCCCTGCTGACCCTTCCGCTGCGATAAAGATATATGAGATTGTCCGTCGTGTAATATGTATTGACATACAGTTTGCGGTTTTCCAGATACTCAACGCATTCCTCCGGAGTTTTCCCTGCATCACGCATGTCAGCCGCCCAAACGCATAACATTCCATATCCTATGGAAGCCAAAGTTGAATCAACGACATAAACCTTGGCTTCAGGATGCGACTCAAGAAAAAGCTGTTTCGCAGTCATCGCGTTGGCACAGGTGCCGGATATCCCGCTTCCCATAGCGATATGAACGATGGGCAGCTTCAAATCATTCCATATTTTCTTCCAGAAATCAATAAACTCAAAAGGCGTCATCTGGCTGGTTACGGGCACTGCGCCATTGCGCATTTTATTATAGAACTCGATGGCCGAATTCACATCCATCTGGTCATAATAATCAATTCCGTCTATCGTATACTTCATGCGATAGGCGTATATTCCGCGTTCCTCACAAAAAGCGGCGGGAAGGTCGCAACCTGAATCTGTCGTAACGCAAAACTGATGCATACGATTGTCCTTTCTAAAATTATATTTTATTGCATATAGTCGGATTATACCATGATACCATTCCATATTAAACTACATTTTTCTTATGAGATAATAATTGCCTCAAGGGCATATAAGCATTTAGCGGGGCGGGCTGCCCGTTCCGTTTTTTCATTCCGGTGCGCCGCCGCCATTGAACCCATACACCCAATCGTGTATAATACCACCAAATACCAACCTCGACAGTCTCAGGAGAACCTCAATGCGCTCATCACTGTTTGCTTACTCCCTCTCGCACTTCTGCGTGGATTTTGCCTGCTTCTGGCTGCTGTTCGGCCGCGTGATGGCTGCCGGCCTGCCGCTGGAAACAGTTGCGCTGATGTTCCTCGCCTACAACATCGTCGCCTTCGGGCTGCAGGCGCCGCTCGGCCACCTCTGCGATATCTGCCCCCGCATTCCGGCCGGGTTTATCGGGTGCGCCGTGGTCGCGGCGGGCCTGCTGGCGTCGTCCATGCTGTGGCCCGCGCTGCTGCTGGCGGCGCTGGGCAACGCCGTTTTCCATGTGGGCGGCGGCATCGACAGCCTTTCGGGCAGCCGCATGTGGCGCAGCGGCGTGTTCGTATCCGCCGGCGCGCCGGGCGTCGCGCTGGGCACTCTGGCCGGAACGTCGGGCCTGTCGCTGGCGCTGCCGCTGGGCATGGTGCTGGTTTCCGGCGTGCTGGTTGCGGCCCTCGCGCCGCGCAGGAAGGCGCCGCCCGCCCGATTTGCGCTGGACGTCTCCTCCGGTGCGCCCTTCGCCGCGCTGATACTGCTGGCCTCGCTGTCCGTGGTGATACGCGCCTACGT
>JAAXZP010000405.1 GCA_012719815.1 Christensenellaceae bacterium | reverse complement strand
TCGTGCGCCCAGGTCGCAGGCGAGCTTGACCATCTTCTCGTTGCCCACTGCGGAGATGACGATGGTGGCAGGCATGGTCTCAAACTCTGAGGTGTTGAGACGCTCGAGCAGTGAAAGCCCGTCTGCCTCCGGCATGATCATGTCGATAATGAGCGCGTCCGGCGAGGTTTCCTTGATTAGCCCCGCTGCTTCGACGGGATTGGTGCAGGTGCCGACAACCTCGATGTCGTTTTTTGAGCTGAAGAATTTTGCCATCATTTCGCTGAGCTGAACATTGTCTTCGACGATAAGAAGCTTAATCTTTTTGTCCATTGCTCTCATGACTCCTTTCAGAATTGATAATTAAAATCAATGCCCGCACCCCGCAAAAAATGACGAAATGTGTCGAAACATCCCATTAAAAGAAATATTTGCTAGTATATTATCATGCAAAAAGACTTTTTACAATGGTAATTCGAGGATAAATTCAAAAAGATATTCCGGCGGGCAAAAAAATTTCTTAGGAAATCTTTTGTACATACCGCCGCCCCGTTTCGACAAATTTTTTCCTGCAGAAAGGGAAACACTGACGAGGCTTTTCCTCTGTTTAATCAGTGTTTCCCTTTATGTAATGCTTTGCTCTCCAATGCCCGAATTTTACAGCGCATCCACGTTGCTGGACGTACTTTCCTCCTTAAGCCATTCCGCCAGGCCGGATACGCTTTCGATATCCTTGGTTTCGATTTTGGTTTTCATGTTAATGAGCTGCTCGACAAGCGACGCGGCCTTGAGATTTTTCTCCATCTCTTTCTTGAGCCGGGCGCTGAGCATGGCGTTTTCCTTGCGGATGTTTTCGGCCTGCAACATGGTTGCGCGCATCTCTTCCTCAAGCTGACCTTTGGATACGGCCATGCCTGCGACCTTCGCCAGCCCCTTGAAGAAGCTCTTGACGTCGACATCCGCAGCCATCAGCGCCTTAATCACGCTCTCGGGGATGTATTTGCTCTCGCGAGAGGCGGGCGCGCTTTGACGCGTGGTTTCATACGGATTGATGTGCGTGATGTTTTCGCGGTCCATATCCGCCAGCACCTTTTCCACCAGAGGCCGGGCGTTTTTGATCAGGCTGCGGTATTTGTTCTGATAGCGCAGCATCCGCGTTTTGTCTCCGCCCGCAAGCCTCATGCTGGCGCCCCGGATGGATTCACCCCGCGCTGCAGCAGCTAAAAGCTCGCGCAGCAGCATGTAGATCTCTTCGCGGGTGAACGGCGTAAAGGAGGCGGGCTTTTGTTCGATCTCGCCTGTTTCTTTGACTTTCATATAATAGTAGTTGCGGACGCTGTTGGGCTTGCGGCCCGTCCTTGCCGCTACCGTTTCAAACACGCGCTTTAAGGGCGTGCCTACTTTTTGGGCTTTCTTAACTTCGTCCCAAAGCAGCAGCTTTTCTTCATCTTTCCAACCCGTTCTCAGGGCGATATCAAAGCTGTTGATGCTGGATTGATTGTTCGTGTCCATGTTTACAAACCCCTTATCATAGATTTTTAGTGTCTATTATTCTCTTATGCCCTGCGTTTTAAACAGCCTTTTATCATAAAAATTAAAAAGCACACGTTTTATCCGTCTGCTTTAGTATGGCGGTGGCTGCTGTCATTTTGTATATAATTATGCAAATTGACAGCCGCTTAGAATGATGTATCGGCCGGGGCGGCGCTGAATATATATTGTACAAAGGGAGGCGGCTCATGGAAGAGACGGCTATCAAGCTGCTGTACATCAACTCGAAGGTACACGCGCTGATCAATATCAATCAATCGCCCGCGGGCGAAACGGGCATAGCGGCCGTGACGCAGCCCATCGCAGCCAACTCGTCCTTTTTCATCTCCATGCTGCCGCTTGAAAACGACCGGCATTTTTTCTACCTGCCGTTTACCCGCCGGGTGTCCACTGCCGCCAAGGGCGCGATTTTTGACAACGACGGCCTTGTTGAGCTGTGCATGTGGTCCGACAACATCGTTGAGCTGACGCTGCATCCCGCCGCCGTTTACCGCAACGACGGGGAAGAATTAAAGCCCGCGGTGCTGTCGCCTTTTGATTTTTATATCAGCAGCGAGAAGCATACCGCGTTTGTGTACAACGAGGCGGGGTCCAGCTTTATCGTGGAGCACAGCGCGACCGGACGGCTGAAATTCATCGCGCCGCTGCCGTTTTTTGTAGCGTCCGCGGATATCGCCTTTGCGCGGCTGGAAGAGTTTCCGGTGCTGTACGCCTCCGGCAAGACCACCGAGGGCGCGCTGTTTTTTTACGCCGCCAATGTGCTGCCCGAGTTTTCCACCGCTGTGTGCACGCTGTGCGCCGCCTACAGCGTGGAGAAAGCCAGCCTGTCCGTCGTCACCGAAGGGGAGTTCTGGCAGGTGCGCACGCGGTATGCGGAGCAGAACGGACGGCTTCAGCCGGCGGATGCCGAGATCGGGTGGTATACCTGTGAAGAGCGTAAACCCGCCACGGTGCAGGAGCTGTGCGCCTGTTTGCTGCAGGCCGTCCGGGCGGATAATCGGGACGCGGCGATGGGCTGCCTGACGCCGTCGCTTGCGGAGGATTTGAGTTTTTCAGACGTCAAGGAGTTTTTTGGCGATTTCGTCAGCTTTACGCCCACCATATCGCCGGCCTGCGGGCAAAACAGCTTCGCGCTGAAGTATGCGGCGGGGCGTCACCTGTACGTTGCGCGCGAGTTCTGCGTGGACACAAAGACGGTAGGCGGCAGCCTGCTGATCGATAATATCCGTGAGCCGTGAAACGCCAAAAAAGTCCTGTCAGGATGGCAGGACTTTTTAAAATAATAGAGCTTTTCAGTTGGGTAAAGAGTTATGCCTTATACTCGCGGATGCAGCGGAGCAGCTCCGCCATCTGTTCGTCGGTGCCGATGGTGATGCGCAGATAGTCCTTGATGCGGGGCTGGTTGAAATGCCGCACGTAGATATGGTTTTTCTCCAGGTGCGCCTTGAGCTGCGGCGCGCTCACGCCCGGCAGGGTGGCGAACAGGAAGTTCGCGGAAGAGGGCAGCACGGAAAAACCCAGCATGGCGAGCGCGTGGGCGGTATTCTCCCGCGTGGAGATGATGCGGCGCGCGATGGCGTCGTAGTAGTCGGCGTCCAGCAGCGCGGCAGCGCCCACGTGCTGGGCGAGCATGTCCACCGGGTAGGAATTGAAGCTGTCCCGGATGCGCTCAAGGCCGTCAACGAGGTGCGGCTGGCCCAGCGCGATGCCCACCCGAAGGCCGGCGAGCGCGTGCGATTTGGACAGCGTCTTTGTGACGAGCAGGTTGGAATAGCGGGGGATCAGCGGTACGGCGCTCTGCGCGCCGAAAGCTGCGTAGGCTTCGTCCACGATCACCACGCGATCGGGATTGAGCCTCAAAATCTGCTCGATGCCGGAAAGCGGCAGCGCGATGCCGGTGGGCGCGTTGGGGTTGGCGATGACCACGCCGCCTTTGCCAACCATGCGGTCTGCCGGCACCGTGAAATCGTCGCAGAGCGGCACAGTGGTATAGCTAATGCCATAATAAGCCGCCCACACCGGATAGAAGCTGTATGTGATGTCCGGAAATACGATATCGTCGTCGAAAAACGCGCTGAACGCGAAACCTAAAACCTCGTCCGAGCCGTTGCCGCAGAACACGTGCGATTCGGGCAGACCGAACGCCTGTGCCGCCGCCGCGCGCAGCTCCCCGCCGTCCGGCGGCGGGTACAGCCGAAGCCGCGCGCCGTCGAAACGTTCCAGCGCGTCCAGCGTGGCCGGCGAAGGCGGGTATGGGTTCTCGTTGGTGTTCAGCTTGATGATCCCGCTGCCCTGCGGCTGCTCGCCCGCCTTATAGGGCGTGATGCCGCGGGCCTTTCGGCTCAGATAGCGTTGCAAGGAGGACCTCCGTCGCGTTTTTTCCTATCATAACACAACGCGCCGCAATTTTTAACACATTTCTTTTGACGCTGTGCAACCTGTTATTGCGCGTCGCGAAAACCTGTAGCCTATGCTTTTATTTGCGGGCCGGCTGTTGTCAAAATGAATGGCGAATTAAAAAAGTGCGCATACTAATG
>JAAXZP010000404.1 GCA_012719815.1 Christensenellaceae bacterium | reverse complement strand
GGGACCTGGTTAACCTGAGCGTGCTGGATTTCGGCTCGCATACCGGAACGCACATCGACGCGCCCAACCATTTCGTGGACAGCGGCAAAACGGTGGACCAGCTGGACATCCGGTGTTTTATCGGCAAGGCGAAAGTGTTCGACTTTTCGGGCAAAGAGCGCTGCATTGATATCGGCGATGTGGAGGGCCTTAATATCGGAAAAGGCGATATCGTGTTATTCAAGACCACTAACAGCGCGCTGATGCGGGCTCAGATCTTTCGCGAGGATTTTGTGTACATCACGCCCGCGGCAGCCCGATGGCTGGCCGATAAAAAAATCGCCACACTGGGGTTTGATTTTTTGTCCGTCGAGGAGTTCGGCGGCGGAGAGGGCTACGGCGCGCACTATGCGCTGCTGGGCGCAGGCATCGTGATCATCGAAGGGCTGGATCTCACGGGTATAAAAGCGGGAGAGTACGAGATTATTTCGCTCCCGATGCTGATAAAGGGCGGAAACGGCAGCCCGATACGCGTGCTGCTTAAAGAATTATGAGCAAAGGAGAAAGGAGTATGTTCAAACAGGGAAAAATCGGTTTCATTGGCCTCGGGATTATGGGCAAGCCCATGGCGAAGAACCTGCTGAAAGCCGGGTATGGGCTGATAGTGTACGACATCGTGAAACAGCCGGTGGAAGAGCTGGTTGAGGCCGGCGCCGTGGCTGCGGCTTCCTGCGCCGAGGTGGCGGCAGGCTGCAACGGGCTGCTGTTCACAATGCTGCCCAACAGCCCGCACGTTAAGGCTGCATTGACGGGTGAGAACGGCGTGCTGTCCGCCGCGCCCAAGGGCCTCATTATCGTGGATACCAGCTCCATCGCGCCGCTGGCTTCGCAGGAGATGTATGAAGCGGCCAGGGCGGCTGGCGCGCACTATTTGGAAGCGCCGGTATCGGGCGGGGAGCCCAAGGCGATAGACGGCACGCTGGCGATTATGGCAGGCGGCGACGAGGACGTGTTTAACAAGGTGAAGGATATACTGCTGGTGGTCGGCAGCAGCGCGGTGTACTGCGGCGGGCCGGGCAGCGGCAACACCACCAAGCTGGCCAACCAGATCATCGTGGCGCTTAACATCGCGGCGGTGAGCGAAGCCTTCGTGCTGGCAACGAAGGCGGGCGTGGACCCCGTAAAGGTGTTTGCCGCGATCAAGGGCGGGCTTGCCGGCAGCACGGTGATGAACGCCAAGGTGCCGCTGATGCTGGACGGCAATTTCAAGCCGGGTTTCCGCATTGAGCTGCACATCAAGGACCTGCAGAACGCGCTGGATACCGCGCACGCGGTGGGCGCGCCGGTGCCGCTGACCGCCGGGATTATGGAGATCATGCAGGCGCTGAAGGCAGACGGCAAGGCAAAGGACGACCACGGCGGCGTCGTGCAGTTCTACGAGAAGCTGGCCGGAGTACAAGTAAGAAAATAGCTGAGGTTGCGATATGGAAAAGATTTGTGAAAGTATAAAGCCGCTACTGCCGAGCATAAAGCCGCTGAAAGCGCCCAAAGGCTTAACCAAGCAGCAGATGGAAGATATGCTCTACAAGATGTGTGCGATACGCGCATTTGACAGCCGCGTGAGAGACCTGTGGATGGCGGGCGAAATCTATGGCCTGGCGCACTCCTACGTGGGGGCGGAGGCGATTGCGGTGGGCGCATGCGCGGCTCTCAACAAGGACGACTACATCACCAGCACGCACCGCGGCCACGGCCATACGCTGGCCAAAGGGGCGGATGTCAACAAGATGATGGCGGAGCTGTTTGGCAAGTATGAGGGCTTGAACCGCGGCAAGGGCGGCTCGATGCACATTGCCGACGTGGACATCGGGATGCTGGGTGCCACCGGCATTGTGGGCAGCGGCATGCCCATCGCGCTGGGCGCGGCGCTTTCCAGTCACATACTGGGGAACGGCCGGATTGCGCTCTGCTTCCACGGCGACGGCAGCACCAACCAGGGCGTGTGGCACGAGTCCATCAATATGGCTGCGGCCTGGGACCTTCCGGTGATATTCCTGATCGAGAACAATCAGTATGCCATTGCGACCAGGATGGAGTGGGTCACCAAGGAGCACGACCTCTACAAGAGGGCGATAGGCTACGGCATCGAAGGCGTGCAGGTGGACGGGTTCAACGTGTTCGATGTGTACAATGCCGTCAAAAAGGCGGCGGACAAGGCGCGCTCGGGCGGCGGACCCACGCTGATCGAAGCGCGGTATATACGCATACTCGGGCACTTCGTGGCGGATGACCAGGTGTACAGGGACCAGAAGGAAATCGAGGACTGCTGGACGGCGGACCCGGTGGAGCGGCTCAAGGATTACCTGGTGGAGAGCGGCACGTTTACGCAGGAGAAGGTGAACGAAGTGGAGAAGGCGGCGAAGGACGCAATCGAAGACGCGATCAATTACGCCCGTCACCACTGCACTGAACCGCCGCTGGAGACGCTGTACGACGATATCTACGCCCACGGCGAAGTGATCCGATAGGCTTGGAGGAAAAACATGAGTGAGATAAATGTCAGGCAGGCGCTTAACGACGCCCTGCGCGAGGAAATGGAAAAAGACCCGACGGTAGTGCTGCTGGGCTGTGACATCGGCGTGCGCGGCGGCCCGTTCGGCGTGACGCTGGGACTGCAGAAGCAGTTCGGCAAGATGCGGGTGATCGACACGCCTATATCGGAG
>JAAXZP010000403.1 GCA_012719815.1 Christensenellaceae bacterium | reverse complement strand
TGGCCGGGCCGCTGGAGGAAGACGGCGCCAATGTGTGGCCGCTGATGCCGCCCGGCGTGACGGCGGACGATATCCCGTCGGTGGACGTGTATGGCGATACCGCCTATGTGAACCTGTCGGCGCGGTTTATGGAAGCCTGCGCCGTCATGACGGCCAAAAGCGAGATGCTGCTCGTTTACTCCATCGTCAACACCCTCACCGCGATGGACGGCATCAGCAAGGTGCAGTTTACCGTGGAAGGCAGGCAGGTGGACAAGCTCGCCGGCCACCTCTGCCTGTCGGACCCGCTGCTGCGCAATTACGGCATCATCAAAACGACTAATAATTGATGCTGACCTTGTATTCCGTCAGCCAGATGTTGAGCTGCAAGAGGAAGGCGAACAGCTGCGGCCCTGTCATCAGCTGGCCGAACCACGGGGTGACGATGCTGAGCGAGTCCAGCATTTCCTCGACCGCCTCCTTGTTGATCAGCGCGTGGATGGGCGCGGTCGGGTCGGCCAGAACTTCCTTGAGCGCAGCGCATACCATCCTCGTATACTCGGGATGATGTGTCTTGGGATACGGGCTTTTTTTACGGTTGTAAATCGCCTCGGGCAAAAGGTCTTTGAGGGCGAGCCGCAGTATGCCTTTTTCCATGCCGCCCAGGTTCTTGATATCCCACGGTATGTTCCACGCGTATTCGGCGAGGCGGTGGTCGCAGTACGGCACGCGTACCTCCATGCCGCACGCCATGCTCATCCTGTCCTTACGCTCCAACAGATTGGCCATGAACCACTTGATATTGAGGTAGAACATCTGGCGGCGGCGGCGCTCCAGCGGCTTTTCGGTACCCAGCAGCGGCGTTTCGTCCACGGTGTCGAAATACCGGCTTTTGGCGTAGTCTTCTATGGGCAGCTGCCACAGCGCTTTGGACATCACGCTGCGCCGAAGGTCCAGCGAATTCGCCCAGGGGAACATGTCGAGGTTCAAAAGGTCTTCCCGGTAGAACCAGGGGTAGCCGCCGAATATTTCGTCCGCGCATTCGCCGGACAGCGCGACGGTGGCGTATCCGCGCATCCGCTTGCAGAACAGCAGCAGGCTGGAATCCACATCCGCCATGCCCGGCAGGTCCCGCGCGATCACCGCGTCTCTTAATGCGCTCACCAGCTCCGGCGTATCCAGCGTGATGGTGACGTGTTCGCTGCCGATGTGCCGGCGCATGATGTCGATATAATCGCTGTCCGGGCTGGGCTGGAACACGCTGCGCGTGAAATACTTGTCGTTGTCCACGTAGTCCACGGAATACGTGCGGAGGATATTGCCCTTTTCGGCCATGGCCTGCGCGGCGATGGCGGACAGCGCGCTGGAATCCAGCCCGCCGGAGAGGAACGTGCATACCGGCACGTCTGCCACCAGCTGCCGCCGCGTGGAATCGACGACCAGGTGGCGCAGCTTCTCCGTGGTCTGGTGCAGGTTGTCGGTGTGCTCGGCGCTGACGAATTGCCAGTAGCGGTGGGCGTAGGTGCCCAGAGGCGAGTAGATCATGCACTCGCCGGGCCGCAGCTCTTCGATGCCGGCGAAAAGCGTACGGCCCGCGGTGCGCGCCGGGGCAAGGGCAAACAGCTCCAGCAGCCCGCCTTCGTCCAGCACGGGGTGGAGGCCCGGGTGGGCCAGCAGCGATTTGATCTCGGAGGCGAACAGCAGAGTGGTGTTGCCCGGCCGCGCGATGAACAGCGGCTTGACGCCCATGCGGTCGCGCGCGAGGAATATCCGCTGCTTTTTTTCGTCCCAGATGGCGAAGGCGAATATGCCGTTCAGCCGCTCCACGCAGGACGGCCCCCATTCGATGTATGACAGCAGCAGCGCTTCGGTGTCCGAATGAGAGAAGAAAGTGTGGCCTTTTTTGGTGAGCGCCTGGCGCAGCTCCGATGTGTTGTAGAGCTCGCCGTTGTAGACGATGACATATGTATTGGAGCCAATGCTGCGGATCATCGGCTGGCTGCCGCCCGCGGGGTCCACGACGCTGAGCCGCCGGTGCCCCAAAGCTACCTGGTGCGTCAGAAAAGTGCCCGCCGCATCGGGCCCCCGGTGCGCGCAGGCGTCCATCATGGCAGACAAAGTTCGGCTCTCGCCCAAAAGATCATGCTCAAAGTCCACGATTCCCACGATACCACACATAGTGAAAGCCCCCGACAGAAAGATAAGATAATACAGTATATGAAGAGGCGGCTTCCGCGTGATTGCCGCCTTGCGGGAGCACGGCGCGAACCGCCGCAGGGAAGGGCGAATATCCCTGCAAAATACGATTGCGCCCCGGCGGGAAATCCATTAGAATGAGAAAAAAAGGGAGAAGGGGACGGGAATTGGCGCGAAAGAATTACACAAAGACGCTTGTGATCACCAGCATGCTGGCTGCCCTGGTATTCGTTTTTACGTACCTCATTAAGATACCGGTCAATGCCAGCGGCGCGTACATGAACATCGGCGACTGCGTGATATACTGTTCAGGCCTGCTGGTGGGCGCGCCCTGGGCTGCCGCGGCGGCCGGCATCGGCAGCGCCCTATCCGATCTGCTTCTCGGTTTTCCTGTGTATGCGCCGGCCACGCTGGTTATCAAGGCGGCGATGGGGCTGCTGTGCGCCGTACTGACCAAAAAAGGCGGGTTCGGCTGGTTCGCCGGCGCTTCCGTACTGGGCGGCGCGGTGATGGTGGCGGGCTACGGCGTGTTCGAATGGATATGCTTCGGATGGTCGTACGCTGTGGGCACGATTGTCTTTAACCTGATACAATGGGCCGCGGGCGTGGCGGGCGCGCTGGCGCTCTACTATCCGATAAGGCGCGTGGCGCAGGCCCTGAAGCTGTCCAAACGATAAGCGGAGGGATGATGCTGTGAAACTCTTCTGCATTGGCAAATACGGGCCGTACCCCAAAGCGGGGGAGAGCTGTTCCTGTTATGTGATGACTCATAACGGAAAGAATATCGTGATTGACCTGGGCTGCGGCGCGCTGTCCAAACTGCTGAATATGTTGCCTTCGCGCGACATCGACGCGCTGGTATTGTCGCACCTGCACGCGGACCACATGGGCGACGCGCTGACGCTGCGCTATGCGCTGGAGGTGGACAGGAAGCTGGGCCGGCGCACCGAGCCGCTGCCGGTGTACCTGCCGGCGGAGCCTCATGCGGAATCCTCTCTGCTGTCGTCTCACGCCATGATGGACGCGCATTTTATGACCGACGGCATGCGGATACAGCTGTTCGGTATGGACGTCGCGTTTGCCGAGATGCCGCACCCGGTGCCGAGCTTTGCGATGTCGTTTGCGACGGGCGGCAGAAAGCTGGTGTATTCGGGCGACACCCGGGACAACGGCCGCATCATAGAATTTGCTGCGGGTGCGGACCTGTTTGTGATGGAGGCCGCGCTGCTGGAGAAGGACAAGGCGCCTGCCGCGCCGCACGTGTCCGCGAAGGACGCGGGGCGCATCGCGTAAGATGCGGGCGTGAGGCGGCTGCTGGTGACGCACCTGCTGCCGGAGTACAATCCGGAGGACGTGATGGCCGAGGTGCGCGAAAGCTATCCGTCCGCCGAAATGATAGAAGAAGGCCAATCCTACGAGGTGTAGGGGATGGACGCCGTATCGCCGAAGCGGTTAATAAACAGGCGGCCTTTGGTGCTGCTTGCGGTGTGCTTCGGATGCGGCGTCGTGCTGGGACGCTTTGTTCAAGCTGCTTGGGAATACGCGACAGCCGCGGCGTCGCTGACTGCTGCGGCTATTTGTATACGCTTGATCGCCAGGCGCTGGCTGCTGCTTGCCGGCGCGGTGAGCGCGCTATTGGCGGCTTGCCTGGCCTCGAACGCGATGGCGTCGCCGCCGGTCGCGACGTGCGAAGGCTTTGCGGTGACGGGCCGCGTGTATACCGAGCCGTACGAGAACGACTACGGCAGCGTTGTGTGTTTGCTGGACGACGCCCGGGTGAACGGGGAACCCTGCGGCAACGTCAAGCTGTACGTGCCCGTTGAGCTGGACGCTGACATCGCGTGCGGCGACGTTTTGTCCGCCGCAGCCCGGGTGGAGCGGCCGCGCGGGGTGCGCAACCCCGGCAATATAGCCGAAAACCGCTTTATATAGCGGATTTTATTTATACGTGTGATATTTCGTGTGATATTTTCTTTTTTGTATTGCTTAGAAGTTTATCAAAATACCTGTTTACTTTCCTGTCAACTGCCAGCCGCTCGTCTGAAAATACATTTTGATAAACTTTTTTCATTGTTCTATCTGTTTTCCAGCCGCCGCGCTCCATCGCGTATTTGTCCGGTATTCTGAGTAAGTGCATTACGGACGCATTTACATGACGCAGGTCGTGGAATGTGATATGTGGTATATTATTCTTCTTGAGCAAAGCCGTCCATCTCGATCCAATCTGATGGCGCGATAATGGGACCAAATACTCAGTATCGCATTTTTCTATAAGCTCCATAATATACGGCGGCACTACATGCCTGCGTGCGCGTTCATATTCTTTCATCTGTTCTTTAACAATCGTGCCGCCATTCGGGCCGTCTACCATGACACGGTTCAGTGTCAACACACCGTCCTTGATGTCGCTCTTCTTGAGGCCTTTGATTTCGGACATAGAGAACGACAGCCACATGGCGAGCAACGCGGCCAATTCGATATCTGTACCATATACAGCATCAATAAGTACCTGCGCTGGCGGTAGGACTTTATATGTTTTCTTATCCTCTGGCAATGACGTGTCCAGCCGCATATTCGGTCTATATTTTTTGAGAACGGCAGACAGCAGGGCGTGGGCGTTCTTAACGGTTTTGGGTTTATGGGTCATGGCGTCAATGTTCACGGCGGCTTGGATATCTTCCTGTGTCAACTTCTTGACCTTGATATCCATGATGCTTTGCAAGTTATGTTTTGCGATCTTTTTGTATCCCTGTATTGTGGTGGGCGAGAGGACATTAGTCCGGGATTCGATATATTTTTCTATGGCCTGCCTGACTGTTAGATCACTAGGTGTTGAGTTCGTCTTCCGTTCCCGTTTAAACTCGGCCGCAAGATACTCCGCCTCGTCCTTATCTGGATGAGTGAATGAAACGTATTCCGGTATCTTCTTGCCTTTAGCGTTAAGCAGATAATTACCTTTATCGTCTTTTTTGTATCCGGCGAATACTTGCACGCGGTAATTGCCGGAAGGGAGTTTCTTCGCTTTTGCCATACGTTATATCCCATTCTTTCGTACTAATTAACTTTTCCAAAAAGGAGAGCCAGCACAATGAAGATGATGATACATATCAGATAAAACCAGATACTTTTTCCGAACATCCAGCGAAGTCTGGGGTGAATAGGGGGCCTTTCATAATCTTTGGCACGTTTCATTTCCGACCTCTTGTCCGTCCGTATTTTGTTTTCATGATCTGCCTCCTTTTAGGCAATCTTGCTACATTTATACCTGTGCTTTATTCTATAGTTGGTGGATACCATTTGGCACATGAGTATAGCCCTTATTGACCGATTATTCATTCCCAATATTGATTCTTTTTTCCATGCGATGCGTCGTAATAGCCTTCTAAATAGCCATCCTCATAACCCAAGTCGTATACTAAGTTTGATAAATCACCTTTAGCTGCATTGTAGCCGTCCTTGAAGGCGTTATCATCGTTCATGTAAACTGACCAGAGTACGCGAGCGTCGTTGCTAAAAACACCATCTGTCAAGCCGTCATCATAGCCATCCTCGTAACCTAATTTGTGGCCTTCTTCTTTGCCATCGTTGTATGCTTTATCATTGCTGATCACGCTTGTACATAATGCAATAGCGAGGAAGATTAAAGCCGCACAGCAGGCTAGACAAAACCGTTTGCTTCTAGTTATGTTTTTCCTTTTGCTATTTAATAAACTATCAATATGAACAACCTCATAAGCTGTTTTTACATCAACTCCGCTGTCGAGAAGAGATTTGAAACGCTGCCCCGTTACAGGATTGTTACTCTCTCGGTCGAGATCGAAATCTGAATAGACTTCCTGAGTAGCGGCGGCTTCTTTTTCCCTGCGTTGCTTGGTCTCTGCGGCTTCTTTTTCCCTTTGAATCTTTGCTTCAGCCTCGAGCTTCATAATTTCTTTCAACTGCTCTACTGTAAGCCCGCGCCTTTCTGCCTCCTCTTCAATGAACGCATCATAAACAGCATCCATAACATGCTTTCTTTGCTCTGGAGTAACGGAATCTTTAAAGTTAATTCTTGGCAACCTATCATTATACATCTAAAACTTCCCCCTTAACTCCACGACCTTTCCAATGATCTCAACCGGCAGGTTTAAAACTTCATTGCAGGTAAAAAACTTCGGAGGGTAAGCCGAATTGAAAGATATTAGGGTAATGCCGTTGTCGTGCTTGACGACCCGCTTCACGGTGGCTTCGTGACCGTTGACAATTACAACAGCCACTTCGCCGCTGCCGACATCAGGCTGACGCCTGACAATTACCACATCGCCTTCCTTTATGCGCGGCTCCATGCTGTCGCCTTTAATACGCAGCCCGAAATATTCACCATCTTGGAACGATGCTGCAGGCAGTTCCTCGTAGCCGATAATATCTTCTATGGCTTCAATAGGGATGCCGGCCGCGACATGGCCAAGGACTGGGACGCGAAGAACGTCGGCCCTGTCTTTCTGTTCCTCACCAACAAGGTAATTCACATCAACATCAAAGAACGCGGCCAGTTTGAGCAAAGTATTATATTTAGGCTTATTCTTTCCGTTTTCCCACATCCCAACAGTAGATTGCCTGACGCCAATTGCTTTCGCCAGATCTTCCTGGGACAGCCCTCGCGCTTCACGTAGGGTCTTTAACACAATTTGGA
>JAAXZP010000402.1 GCA_012719815.1 Christensenellaceae bacterium | reverse complement strand
TTTACCATCAGAACCGCGAGTATACCACCTGGCTGGGGGAGATAGCGGGGCAGCCTGTGTTGGTGATGTCCACCGGCATGGGCGGGCCGTCTACCGCAATTGCGGTGGAGGAGCTTTATATGACGGGCGTGCGCACGTTTATCCGGGTGGGTACGTGCGGCGGAATGCAGACCGAGGTGATGGGCGGCGATGTGGTGATCGCCAACGCGGCGATACGGATGGAGGGCACCACGCGGGAATATGTTCCTGTCGAGTTTCCCGCGGTGGCGGATATTGAGGTGACAAACGCCCTGATCCGTGCGGCGAAAAAACTGGACTTCACTTACCATGCGGGCGTGGTGCAGTGCAAGGATTCGTTCTACGGGCAGCACAACCCGGACCGCATGCCGGCGGGATATGAGCTGAAGCAAAAATGGGATGCCTGGATTAAAGCGGGCTGCCTGGCTTCCGAGATGGAGAGCGCGACGCTGTTTGTTGTGGCGCAGGTGCTGCGGGCGCGGGCAGGCTGCGTGCTGAGCACGGTTTGGAATCAGGAGCGTGCGCGGCAGGGGCTCAGCAACCCCGAGTGCCACGACCCGATACGCGCGATTAAAACTGCGGTGGAGGCGGTGCGCCTGCTGATCGAGGAGGAGTAGCGGGCGCGCACCCGGCTTCGGGGCAAATTTGCGGCGCAAGGGCGCTTGAAGGATCATAATCAATCATTTCTGAGAATTTTCATTTCCAGGTCATTTTCGACTGTTTAATAACATGTGGTGACTGGATTAACTATATTTGATAAATATAGTTAATTGTGATAGCATTTTATCGATAAATGTAACGACAGAAATTGTGCATAAAAACCATAAGCAGTAAGCAGGGGTTGGGAATATGAAAAAGCCGCTGGTATTATCGCTCGTTGGTATGCTGTGTCTCTGTATGTTTAATGACACAGCTTTTTGCGCCGGGGTTCCGCAGCAGGTTTTGGATTCCAGCCTGTCCGTCGTCTATATTGAATCCACGGCGGCGGATGGGGTTGTGTCCGGCTCCGGTTTTGTGATACGCAACGAGGCCGGCGGCACCTATATCGCAACCAACAATCATGTCATTGAAGAGAATCCCAAAGGCATATATGTCTGGACGGGGAAAGACGAAAAGCGTTCGGCGACGGTGGTGGCTGCCAGCGAGCAATACGACCTTGCGGTGATCAGGCTCTCCGAGCCGATTGCGCTTTCGCCTCTGAAACTTGCGGTGGACGCAAAACAGGGTGACGAAGTGTATGCGGTGGGATTCCCCGCTGCGGCGAATTACCTGTCCAGCAGCGAAGCGCGTTTGAGCAGTGAGGTCACCATCACCAACGGTATTATCAGCTCCATCAGAAGCATGAAAAATGTAGACTACGGCCCCGACGTTCAGCTTCTTCAGATAAACGCCGATATCAACGAAGGCAATTCCGGAGGGCCTCTGCTGAATGCCACGGGGCAGGTGGGGGGGATTAACACCTATGGGGTGATGAACGCGCAGGGCATTTTCGTAGCCATATCGGCGGAGGAACTGATCGAGTTTTTAAAAGATAACGGGCTGTATGAGCCGGCGGCGGGCACAGATTTTCCGATTTGGGCTGTGTTTACGGTCGCGGGCGCTGTGCTTGCCATGATGGCGGGCATATTTGTTCCCAAACTGATAAGAAAACGCAAAAATCGTAAGGGGATGCCGCTGGGAGAATACCTTTCCCGGCTGGGTAAACCGCTGGACGCTTATGCCGCGGTCAGCCTGATGATGCCGGTTGTGCGGCAGATACGTGACAGCCATAACAACGGTATGCTGTATTTGAAGCTGTCGCCTTCCCGAATCATTGTGAAAAAGGACGGGTTCCATCTTGTGAATTCCAGCGACAACCCGACGGACGAATTCCTCTCGCCCGAACAGCGTGCCGGTCGTTTTGCCGGCGTGAGGGCGGATGTGTACGGCGTTTGCGCACTGCTGAGATATATTCTGGAATATGGCGGCGGCGCAGAACAAATGCCGGAGAGTCGGGATGCTGCTGTGGATGCGCTTTATGAGGTTATCCGTAAGGGGCTGTCCGAGAACCCTGACGACAGACAGCCCGGCATGCAGGAACTGCTGACCGAACTCTCTCCTTTTAACACGGGTGCAGCCCTGGAATGGCCAATGGAGCCGGTAAAGAAGGAGAAAGCCGCGACTCAAAGCCATGCTGCCGGGGTTGAGGCGGAAGGAAACAAGGGCAGAAAAAGGAAACTGGCTGCCGTATTCATTAGCGTTGGCGCAGTTGTGGCCATATTGCTGGCGGTGTTCGGGTGGTCGGTAATCAACTATAACAGGGCGGTGGCGTGCTCGGAAAAGTATCAATTCGCCGAAGCGGAGGCGGCGATAAACCGGGTGCCGTTCGCTTCGCAGCTATATCCTGCGGACGCGGCGTTTATTGAGGCCGGCCGATATATGGAGAACCGCGAATATGACAGGGCGCTGGAAACGCTCAACCGGCTGGACGGAGACGCAGTTGCGGCGCTTGTTAAAGAGGTGAAATACCGCAAGGCGGCGATGCTTGCGGACAAAAACAATTATGATGAGGCCATTGCGCTGTATAAAGAACTGGGAGGGTATAAAGAATCTGAGGAGCTTATTGTTGATACATTCTTCAGAAAGAGCAGCTACCTTGCTGAAAAAGGTGACTTTGAGACCGCGCTTACGTTACTAAAAGATCTGACAATGCAGGGATATGAAGGTGCAAACGAAAAGAGTTATGAGTTGTATTATGCATGGGGTATTGCTTTGATTGAAAAGGAAGACTATGTGAATGCGTACGACAAGCTTAAAAGCGCGAAAGGATTCGCCGATTCTGCTGCGATATTAAATGATCTGCGGGAAATTATATATTATGCTGCTGTTGATGCCTATCATGCAGGGAAATATGAAGATGCCAAAAAGAGTTTTGACATTCTCGGGAAACATCGTGATGCACATGCTTATTTCATATTGTGCAAAGTGCATTTGTATCAGTATCCATCTTATCCAACTTTTTTATATAAAGATTTGGAGCCTTTAATTGGTTTTGAAGATGCATCTGAGTTAATAATGGAAAATCATTTTACGGCAAAAGAATTCCTTAAGGGCTCTTGGAGAGGTGACGGGAAATACTTTACCATGGATGATGAGGGGTATATTGAATATAATATCCCATGGATTGATTACGGCGATTACTATAAAATTGAGGACGGATTTTTCCTTCTGTATAAGAAAAAGACACCGGAGAAAACAAAGAAGTTGTTTTCAGTTAAGATCATTGACAAAGACTGTATTACGATTTTCGCTTACAAAAACGGCAGGACGTATACGCTGTATCGACAATAGCCGCAAAATAAAAACGGCAGCCAAAACAAAGCGGCGCCGGCTTTAAGGCATGACGGGATATGAATTTGTATACGGTTTAAAGAGTGCCTGTTCCCACAAAGAAGTAGAGCCCCAGTATCAGCAACGTGATGCCTGCTGCAACCAGCTTTTTAATCATTCCAAGACCCTCCTTTTCC
>JAAXZP010000401.1 GCA_012719815.1 Christensenellaceae bacterium | reverse complement strand
GTACAAAAACACGGGCTGGCGCGACAAATTTGTGAAACGGTACGCGGAGGTCATGAACACCACGCTGTCCACCGAGCGCTTGCTGTCGATATACGATGAGATGGTGGAAGCCATCCGGGATGAGATGCCCCGACAGATCAAGCGCTGGGGCTCGCCGTCGTCCCTGTCTTCATGGGAAAATGAAGTGAAGAAGCTGCGCAAATGTCTCAAGGAACGCCGCACTTACGTCATTCAGGACCTCAAGAAAAAATTCGGCCTCTCTGACGCCCGGGTGGCCGAACTGTGGCCCAACGGCTGACGGAAAAACGGAGCAACATAATGCCCGCCTGGAGGCGGGCTTTTTCTGTTCTCAATAGTCGTCCAGAAAATGATGGATGCCGCTTTTATCCCGCCAGGCGATCACTTTTTCCAGATTGACGTTCTGCATGCTGTGGAATATATTCCGGTCGATCAGCGGGTCCTGCTCGCGCAGCCGGGCGAGAAGCAGCTTGACCTCCTGCCGTTTGGACCGGCCGGGTTGGTCACCCTTCGCGATGTTCTCGGTAAACCGGCAGGCGCACTGCAGAAAGCGCAGCGAGTGGCGCTGGGCGAAGCGGACGATGTTGTGCTCGCGGACGTGGTACATCGGGCGTATCAGCTCCATGCCGGGGTGGCTGGTGCTGCGCAGCTTGGGCATCATTGCGCGGATTTCGCCGGCGTACATCATGCTGAGAAGCGTGGTCTCGAAGGCGTCGTCGTAATGGTGACCCAGCGCAATTTTGTTGCACCCGAGGCTCTGGGCGTACTTATACAGGTAGCCGCGCCGCATGCGGGCGCACAGGTAGCACGGATTGCCGTCGTCCACGCTGTCCACGATGCCGAATATCGGCGTGTCAAACACCTTTACCGGGATGTTCAGCAGCCTGGCGTTGTCCAGTATCAGCTGCCGGTTTTCCGGGTTGTAGCCGGGGTCCATCACTACGTACTCCGCGCGGAAACGGCGGGGGCCGTGCCGCTGCAGCTCCTGCACGCACTTGGCCATTATCATCGAATCCTTACCGCCTGATATGCAGACAGTCACTGCGTCCCCTTCGTCGATCAGCCGGTACTGGACGACGGCGGTGACGAAAGGCCGCCAGATATCGCGCCGGTATTTCGTGATGAGGCTGCGCTCAACCTCCTGATATTTCTCCATGCAATCCGCTCCCCGTTTTGTTTGTGGACATTAATTATATATAAAACGGCTCCTGTTTGTACAGCCTGGCTGAAAATATGATATAATCTGGTATAACAGCCAAAACCAAACGGGAGGGCGCGTGATGGAACAGGGGCGCAGGGAACGCAAGAAAGCCATGCTGCTGGGCAGCTTCCTGGGGGATGCTTTTGTGCTCGGGGCGCACTGGATATACAACGTTAAGATAATCGAAGCCCGTTTCGGCAACTATGCCGAGCCGCAGGAGCCGCTGCCCGGCTCGTATCACAAGGGCAAGCACCGGGGCGACTACACCCCCTACGGCGACCAGACGCTGCTGCTGCACGAATACCTCAAGGAGCGGCGCGGCGCCTATACCGAGGAAGACTGGCGCGAGACATGGCGGCGGCATATGGCTGACTACCGCGGGTACATCGACCGGGCGACGAAGGAATCG
>JAAXZP010000400.1 GCA_012719815.1 Christensenellaceae bacterium | reverse complement strand
GGCTCATTCTGTCCGATATACTTCACGCTGACGTCCGTGAACTGCAGTATTCGCCACGCCTGCTCCTCGCCGCCGCTCAGCCGCACTAATACGCGCTGAGCGCCACCCGCCTGGCTCGTTAGGTTTTCCAGGCTGTCCTGACAGACGATCACGCCGCGATTAATGATGATCACCTTCTGACAGATATCCGCAACTTCGCTGAGTATGTGCGAGGACAGTATGACCGTGTGCTGCTTGCCCAGCTCACGTATCGTCTCGCGTATTTCGACGATCTGCTTGGGGTCCAGCCCGACGGTGGGCTCGTCCAGTATAATCAGCTCGGGTGAGCCGCAAAGCGCCTGGGCCAGTCCCACACGCTGTCGGTATCCCTTGGACAGATTCCCGATCAGCCGCTTGCGCACATCAGCCACGTGCGCCGCTTCCAGCACGCGGTCCGTCTCCTTTTTGATCTGAGCCGGCTTCACGTCCTTTAAGCGGCACGCGAACGAGAGATATTCCTCCACCGTCAGGTCGTTGTAGAGCGGCGGGTGCTCGGGCAGATAGCCGATACTCTTTTTGGCTTCCCTCGGGTTTTTGACGATATCATATCCATTGATGGACACCGTACCTGAGGTCGCGGCGATATAACCCGTGATAATGTTCATCATGGTGGTTTTGCCCGCACCGTTGCGCCCCAGCAGGCCCACGATGCCACCCTTATCCACCGTAAATGAAATATCATTCACGGCAATATTCTGTCCGTATTTCTTCGTGATGTTTTTTACCTCTACCAATGGCATACGCAATGGCATACGCTCCTTTACCCCATATTATCGGCATAGAACGATTTGATATGTATGAAGAAGGCTATGATGATCAGACTTAATATGCGGTTCATGCCGCTTCCAGCATCATCCACAACAGTTGCTTCACATAGAAGCAGACCGGATGTGCCGCCGGTCAGCATGTCCGCGCCCGCGCACCATCTCAGGTATCGTCAGCGCGTTCACGTTGCCGTCCGCTTGTCTGCCGATGTCCAGTTCCTCACGTTGCAGCGCTTCACGAAACCGGCGGATGGACGCGAACGCCTTGGGCTTGATGGTCTGTCCGGAGTAGCCCAGATCCACCGTCAGCTTCAGCATCCATTGTACTTGGCGCCCATCATTTTAATATAGTATGTCGTCGCTCACCTCCGTCACGGCCCTCAGCACCAGCACCGGTTCTGCGCCAGCTGACGGATGATGTCACAGCACCGGTGCAGCCCCTCCTTGTCGTCCGCCTCGGCGTGCACCGATACGCACGCCGCGTACTGCCCCGATGAACCATATTAGCTCATACACGCCGAGATGCACCTCAATGGGCAAGTCTGAGCGCGACCAGCATCGGCGTCCCCAGTATAAAGATGAGTTGAAGCACCCGTCCACCACGTCAAAAAGTGCAAAAAAGACACCAAGCTGCGGTGAACCTGCTCCATATCCGCCTATGATATTAAGACCTGTAGCATGAAACGGACACCGAAAGCGCTACACCTTGTCTGTATAACCTGTACAATATTAAGGCTCCCTCTATACGGAAGGTGCGGAAGAAACTCCGCACCTTATTCCCTCTCTTATTCTTTGTAATATCCTGCACTGTTTACAGTGCCATTTCGTACATTTTTATCGCGTCCTCAACGGAAAGCTGCATCCATGTGTTGCCCATCGCGCCGCTCATTGTGAAGAACGCATCCTCCGCCAGCGTGGGGATCATTTCTCTCGTGACACCCAGCGACCCCACGGAAACATCTTGCCCCACCGAACGCAGGAAGCTACGCAGCGTCTCGCCGCAGCCCGCTGCAAGCGTCTCCTCGTCGTCGTCCGCCGCGCCCAGCAGCTTCGCCAGATCAGCATATACCTTCGGGTTTCCCTTCCACGTATACGAGAGTATCGCCGGCGCGACTGCGCTCAGCGTTGCGCCGTGGGGCGCGTCGGTATGCCCGCCGATGGGATGCGCCATGCCGTGTATCGCAATGGTGCCGCCGTTAGATATGGCGATACCGGCGAGCGTGTTGGCCCATGCCATCGCGCTGCGGGCTTCAATATCCTCCGGATTGTCAAGCGCTTTCTTCAAATTAGCCACGGTCAAGCGGATAGCTTCCGCCGCCATGATGGAGCTGGCAGGCGTTGCGATTTTGCTGATATCAGCTTCCAGCGCGTGGAACAACACGTCGACGCCGGTGTTGCGCGTCACATCCTGCGGCATCGAAACCATGAGCTCGGGGTCC
>JAAXZP010000399.1 GCA_012719815.1 Christensenellaceae bacterium | reverse complement strand
TTTTGACTGCTGCCGTCAGTCTGTATCAGCCCCAAATCACATCGCCATACGATATCACGCTGTGGTGCGTGCCGCCGATCCGCTCCCTTTGAACAGCCATGAGGGCCCCGCTCAGGAGCCCGCGCCCGCCATCGCTTTTATCTTAAGATAGCGCTGATATTGTTCGTCCCATACCTCCGTGTTCCTGGGCTCATAAACCTCCACGTCGAACGACTCGCGAATGACCTGGCGCATTTCGTCTGCGCTGCTCACTTCGCCCGCCGCTTTTACCTGAACCATCAGGTTGCCGATCGCTGTGGCTTCATCCGGCCCGGCAATCACCGGACGGTTAATCGCGTCCGCCGTGATCTGATTGAGCAGTATGTTCCGTGAGCCGCCTCCCACAATGTGAAGAACGTCAATCCTGCCGCCTCTGATCTGCTCCAAGCCCTCAAACGCTTCACGGTAGCTCATCGCCAGGCTTTCGTACACCGTTCTCGCGATCTCTCCCCTGGGCTGCGGCACAGGCTGCCCCGTGGCTTTGCAGAACGCCTGTATCTTCTGCGTCATGTTGTCCGCGTCGAAGAACTGGTGCGCGTTGATGTCGATGAACGAACGGAACGCAGGCGCCTTGTCCACCAGCACGTCGATATCCTTCCAGCTGAGCTTTTGCTCCCTGTCCCACTGGCGCTTGCAGTTCTGAATCACCCACAGGCCCATAATGTTGCGCAGCGGGCGGTAAGCCCCGTCCACCGTACCTTCGTTGGAGAACCGCCTGACGAAAAACTCGTCGCTGATAATGGCTTTGTCCGAAAGCATGCCGATCAGCGACCACGTGCCCGACGATATGAACGCGAAATTATCGTTCCTGGCCGGCACGGACGCCACTGCCGATGCGGTATCATGGCTGCCCACGTTAAACACCGGCGGAATATTGCGAAGCCCCGTATCCTCCTTGATGAAATCAAAAAGCTGCCCTTTCAGCGTGCCGCTCATCCGTATGGGCGCCAGCAGTTCTTCGGAAATGCCCAGCATGCCGATCAGCTCTTTCGACCACGTGCCGGTATCCTTATCCAGCATCTGCGTGGTGGTGGCAAACGTATACTCGTTGCTTATCTGGCCGGTCAGCAGGTAACCCAGCAAATCCGCCATGAGCAGCAGCTTCTCCGCCGCCAGCAGCTGAGGGTCGTTTGTCTGCACCATGTCGTATAGCTGATACAGCGTGTTAAACTCCAGGTTGGCAATACCCGTCAGCTCAAACGCCGTTTTCTCCCCGTACCTGGCGTGAAACGCCTTCATGCCGCGCCGCGATCGCGGGTCGCGGTATGCCCGCGGATAGCCGATCAGCTTGCCCTGCCTGTCGATAAGGCCAAAGTCGCAGCCCCATGTATCTATGCCGATCCCCAGCAAAGGCTCGGCGGTCTGCTTCGCATAAGCGCGCAGCCCTTCCAGTATGTTCTTGTAGATGCCGATCAAATCCCAGTAATACGCGTCGTTGATGCGCGTATAATGCGTCTCAAACCGGTTAAGCTCCTGAAGCGTGATCTTTTTTCCGTCGAAGCGCCCGAGCATTGTCCGCCCGTTGCTTGCCCCAAGGTCAACAGCGATATAGTTGCCCATTTGTGCACCTCCGCTATTTGATCAGCTGAGATCTGTATTTTTCGCTCTCCCAGTTGTTGATGAAATCAGCGCCCCTGTCGTCCATCTGCCGCAACGTAAGGCCCGCTTTTGCAATCATGTCAATCACGTAAGCTACGCCGAGCAGCGTCTCCTCGATAACCTGCGCCTCTTTTTCGCCTGTTCCGTAGAAAACCTCGCCGTCCTGTAAGCGGATGGCGCTGCCCATTTTGCCGCCCAGGTACACGAGCTGGTCCGGATATAACTTGAGCGCATTGAAATACGCTTCATCGGCGCAGTACCTTTCCATAAAGTCTTTCAGATACGGTGTGTCGCTGGCAAAGCCGTCCGCCGTTTTTCTGATCGCCGGTATTGGGAACGCATCGAGGCCAAGGCTGTCTCTGATACGGTTGCATGCCGCCTCGTGTACCGAAATGGCTTCTTCGGCGCTGTCCCCGTGCGCAATCACGCCGTGGTTATCAAGGAATATCAGATCCGGCGCGCCGCCATGCTCCGCTCTGTATGCATCCGCCGCTTCCTTGACAGCAAGCGTCAGGCGGAAGCCCGGGTCGATATACGGGATAAACACATACCCGACATCGGCGTCTTTGAACGCCTTTTTTGCGATATCGCGGCCTTCCTCGCTGCAGCAAAGAATGTTGGCATACACCGCATGGGTATGAATCACGCATTTCTTGAGGAACGCGTGGAAACCGACTTCCACCGAAGGCCGCTTGTACTCCATGCCATCCAGCAGCTCGACGCTGCCGAGGCTCACTTCAAGGCTCTCCTTTTCAAAATCCCTGTCCGCACTGGCATCAACCGTATTGCAGTAGTCCAATATCTTTTGATAATTGACCGTCACATACCCTTTGTCATGGGTGATTTCAGCGAGCGTGTAGCCGCTCGCCTTTATGGCCATCAGCCTGCCGTCAAACTTGACGCTGGTGTTGCCGCCGCCGCCCTGCACATAATCCTTCCTTGCGCCGGCATACGACGATATTGTCACCAATTGTTCCTTGCCTTCGCTGTACATTTGAGCCCTCTGCTTTTTCAAATCTATACTCCTTCCGGGCTGTGCATGTCAACTCTCCGCTTTATCCGAATCTATACTCCCGCCGGCTTTTGCACTAATTCTGCCGTTTTTCACGGCCATGCCGAAAGTCCACAGCATCACGACGGCAATCACCGCACAGATGTAATAGGCCGCCGTCTGGTTGCTGATATTCACGGCATATCCTGCCGCAAAAGGCAGAACCGCGCCCCCGAGCGACGAAAACGTCGCCATGATGTTCATCGACGGGCCGGAAGCCCCTGCGTTTTTCTGGGCCACCGTATCCATGAGCATCGGCCATATGGGTCCGCAGCAAAAACCGCATACCGTAAACATGATGACTTTAACCGTCGTTTCGGGTATGAGCATGGCCAGCAGCGCGGATAAACAGATGAGAGCAGTCAGCGCCACGAACATCTTCTTTCTGTCGATCCTGAGAATTCCCGCCAGAAAGCGCGAAGGTATCATCGCGCCCCAGAACAGCGACAGCGCTGTCGCGCTGAGTCCCGGGAATCCCAGCATCAGCTCAAAATAGCTGTCCGTGAAATTCGCAAAGGTGTTTTCAATGCCCACGTACAGGAAAATGCTCAGCGCCAGAAATACGACCACACGGTTTTTAAAGAAAGCTTTGTAATGCTCCTTGCCGGACGATGCCTGCATATCCGTCCGGTCATGCTGATGCCGGGTGAACAGAAAACCAATGCCCAGCACGAGAAACACAACGGCGCAATAATAGTACAAATCCTTGAAGTAAACGCCGGCCTGTATCAGCGCTTTGGCAACAGCAGGGCCGGTCAACGCGCCGATGCTGAACGCCACCTGCGAAAAATTCAGATGCCGCGTTGATTCTCCCGGAAATTCATCCGCCAGCACAGCCGAAAGCGTGGCTTCCAGCACCGCAAAGCCCGACCCGATCACAAAGACTGCCACAATAAACGAAACATACTCATTCATCATTCCGGCCAATGCCGTGCCCAAAATAAGCAACAGATACGCCAGCAACACAACTTTCTTCTTGCCTATCTTCGCGCACAGTACGCCCAGAATCAGCGGCGGTACGGCCATGCCGAAATGCTGAACCCCAATCAGCAGCCCCATCAGCGCGGCATCGATCAAAAACAGCTGCGATATGCTGAGAACTGTATACTGATACATGGAAATGTAGATCCCCAGCATCGCTATCGTAAGATAAGAAGTGAGGATAATTAGTCTTTTCTGATTAGCCGAAATCGTGATAAAGCATCTTCCTTTGCATAATATTTGCCTGTCTGAACCGGTTAAAATAAATCAGCCAGATCTGCCGCCGTGACAAATTCCGCTCCCATATCTTTTAGCGTATCGATGAGCAGGCCAAACTCTTTGATCGCTTTTGCGCCGCAGCCCTTGGTGATAAAGCGCTGGGGCGTCACTGCCGCTTCGCCGTACCGGTACGTTTTTTTGCAGGGAATGAACTCCCACGGATGGAAGTAGAAACAGAGCACTTTGGGCAGCTGCCTTTGCTCGACAAAGCCCAAAAAGTTCTGGATATGCTTCATCAGCGCCCTGGTTCCCTTTGTCCTGAACAAAGGCCACTGGTCCCTGTCGCGCTCAAGGCCCGGGTCCCGGCTCTCCATCGCCATATCCGCAAAGTTTGGAATCTCAAGAATGCGCATGTCGCCTTCTTTTGTCCAGTCCTCTCTGGACGGGTGGTACGGCGCAAAGCGCTCCCTGTAAAAATACATCGGATATGAAGCGTCGGTTTTGTACCCCAGCTCTTCCAGCGCGTTGACAACAGCCGTAGACCCCCAAAGCCGCGGGCTGCGGAACGATACCGGCTGATACCCCAGCACTTCCTGCACCCATTCCGTGGCTTTTCTGATCCGGAAAGGCACTTCTTCGGCCAGCAGCGGCTTTTCCCCGGGAATGGGGAAAAGCTCGTCGCCGACTGTCTCATGGTAAAGCGAGTGGCAGCCCACCTCGTTGCCGCTCTTTTTGACGAGCTCAACGGTTTTTGGATTCTGCCGCGCGCAGTCTCCCGTAAAATAGAACGTGCCCTTGATGCCTTTCTTGTCGAACATCTCCAAAAGTATGGGCGTGCCGTTTTTTACGCCTTCATAAAACGGCGTAAAGCTCCCGACATCCGTCTCCATGTCGATGCCGAACAACACAAGTATCTTGTCTTTCATCTTCACACCTCTTACAGCCAGAGCCAGCCCAGCGCTTCCACGCCCAGATAAATCGGCTCTTCGTCCTTCTGGTCCGGATACAGCTCGTTGAGTATCACCCTTCTTAGCTCATGGCACGGTATCATGCAGGACTTTGTACCCGTCTTGTCCACCGGGTTCACGTCAAAATAGTCGTTCCTGACGATATCAAAGTCCTCTTCGTTAAGCCTGAGCATCTCACGCAGAACTCGCAAAAATACGAAACATTGGCTTCACCCTTTGCACGGGTCGCTCATGAAACGCGAGCACCTGCCCAAAACAGGCTGTTTCGGGCAGGTGTCAATGGACGGTTTATACCGCGAATCCCTGAACGGGATGCATTTGCCGGAATAGGTTTGGGAAACCATCTCCTCAACGGGAATGACGCCGCCTTGCCAACAGCCGTGCTGTAACCTGAGCGCGTTCAGTATAACGCCATCCACCTTCTGAGCAATAAAGGTATCCACGTCATCCAGCTATTTCTGTACGCCGTCTTCGCTGTCTGCCAGCTCAACGCTGCGCATGCTCTCATCGACTTCTCTTAACGCGTAACCATGTTCTTTAAGAATTCATGCTTTCATTGTGTGTGGTAACGCCGAATCTGAAAACTTTGGTTTCTTCCTGAGGCTGTCTTGAGGCACGATATTCCTCTCATTCTCCATCACAGACTCATGCATTCAATCACCTCGCTTTTGAAAGATTGCCATAATTATGGTATCGTTTGCAATAACGGATAAAATATATACAAGCGGTTACTTTTTCAATATTCCGAGTTGTTTCTCATTACTCGTTTTATTAGTTTGTTTCTATGTTTTTTGATGTCTTTAATGGGGCAAAATATATCAAAATATTATGCTACTGGTATACCAGATCTTTATGCAAACGCTTTCTGATGTCGTTTGCAATAATACCATAGATTCACGTTCTTTGTAAATACCGTAATTAAGAATAACCGTAATTTAATAATAAAGGAATTCAAACGGTTAAACCTTTGGGTTTCTTGAATTAATACTAAATCCCATTTTGTTTTATGGGTTTTTTGTCCAATCGTTTGAATTGATATCATTTTCACTATCTTATGCTGCTCTTTTTGATTTCCAGAATCGGCTCCAGAATAATCCGCTGCTTTATTGAAGCCGGCTCACCCTCCTTCTGCTTTTCTTTCAGCCTCTTGATAATGAGGTCGGCCACAATCCTGCCGATATCGTTCTCGGGCTGGCGGATGGTGGTGATCCCCGGCGTGATAAGCCCCGATTTGTCATGTACGTCAAAACCCACCAATGCGATATCCTCAGGAATGCTCAGGTTGTATTCTTTTATCGCCTTGATGGCGCCATAGGTCATCTTTTCCGATCCGATATAAACGCCGGTAAACGGATTCTTGCTTCTATTTTCAAGCAGTTCTTTCATGCAGGAATAGCCGGTATCCTCTTTGTAGTTCCCGAACTTGATAAGATTCTCGTTGATCGGAATATTGTGATGCTCGAGAGCTCTTTTATAGCCTTCCAGCCTCTCATAGCCTGTGGTTTCGTTGGGGCTTCCCACAATAATGGCGATGTCTCTGTTACCGTTCTCAATCAGGTGGTTGACCGCGATGATGCTCGCCTTCTGGT
>JAAXZP010000398.1 GCA_012719815.1 Christensenellaceae bacterium | reverse complement strand
GTCCAGACACGCCGCGTCAATCCACAGCGCCTGAGTGTCGGCAGCTTTCAGCGCGTCCATATCGCGCACCACGGTCACCTCAGGATGCGCCGAGAGGTCGTCCGACTCAAGCGCCATATTTTCCTCGGGCGCCAGGTACGCCGCTGCCGCTGCGGATTCCGCAGGTGCAGCCTGCGGCATAGCGCAGCCAGCGAGCACGCACATTAATACCAATAACACTGCTAAATATTTCATTTTGACCACCCTGGTATTATGACTCCCGCAACGCACCGATTGTTCCCGTTCCCTTAACGAAAGATGAAAAGGCGCAGGCCATACTGGATCATCTCGGCGTTTCCCCTTCCCAGGTATTCAAGCCTTTCTCCATCTGTATCCGCGCCCCTCACTCCGGCTCAATCGCCTGCCGATACTGAAAAGCCGCCGGGGACATCACCCGGGCGGCGCTTTACGGGCTTACAGTCAGACCTCCTGCTCGATGATGAGCCGCTGCGCGATGACAAAGCCGCACAGCCCGACCGATGCGCGAATATCGAACACCTGGCAGCCCTGCTCGCTCAGCGAGTGGCGCAGGCTGTCCAGCCCGCCGCGGACTGTCACAGGGAATCCGTAGCGCAGCGTGCGCGATAGCCATTTGCGCTCCGTGTCGATGAACTCGTCCAGCGGTACGGCGGCGATGTCGTATATCACATTGCGGATACCGGCATGGTTAAAATGGTGCGCCACCAGGCCCGTAAACCGCATCGCCAGCCGCCTGCCCTGCTGCTCGACGCGGATGGTCAGCTCCCGTGCGTCATAGTCCACTGCATATCCCAGCACGCGCTCATTGTTCGCCATTATCAAATGCTCGGCAATATCCGTCAGGCACTGATTCCCATCACTCATATAAGCTGCCACCGCCTATTCTTTGGTCATACTTATGATACAAAAAGGCCCTCCGGATAACAAGGGCCAAAAAATTTTAGAATTAGGCAGCATTCACTGCACGATGTCCAGCAGTTCCTTCAGGCTGCGGATTATATAGTCGGCACGGTAGCCTTCCGGCAGCGGCGCGCCTTCCCGGTTCAGCCAGCAGGTGACGATACCCGCGTTCATGCCGCCCTGGATATCGGAGGTCAGCGAATCGCCCACAATCAACACGCGGGACGGGTCCGGATGATCAAGCGCAGCCATCACATGCCGGAAGAATCGGGCATCCGGCTTGGAGAAACCTATCTCCTCCGAAATGAACTGCATTTTAAAATAGGGCGCCAGCGGCGTCCTCGCCAGCTTGCTGCGCTGGGTAGGCCCCACGCCGTTGGTGACGATTGACAGCTCCGCGCGCTCGCTCAGCTGCTCGCAAACCATCAGCGCGTCCTCCATCAGTTCCGTCTGCTCCACCAGCTGGCTTTGGTACGTTTTGTTCATCTCCTCCGCGGAAAACTCATGGTCGGGCAGCAGCCGGCGGAACCGGTTTACCAGCTCGAAGGCCTTGCCGGTGATGTCCTGCTCCAGCCTGAGCCAGAGCTGCCGGTTCATCTCCCGGTAACGATGAAACAGCCCGTCGTCGCACGGTATCGAAAACGCCTCCATCGTGCGCATGAAAGCACGCCGTTCCGCCCGGTCGAAATCAAAAAGCGTATTGTCCGCGTCAAACAATATGTGCTCGAACATGCGATTACCCCTACTGTTATCTGACGTTTGCCAGGGCTATATGCGCCATGGCGCCAAGGCCTTCTGCACCACTCCGGTGAAGCTGTCGGCTGCGCCCCAGTCGAAGCGGAACAGGCCTTCGCCACCGCCGCCGCTCACGCAGTGCACGCGCGTCTTGCCGCTAAAGTCGTCCAGCGTCACCGTCAGCGTAAGGCGGTTGCCCGCGCGGTAGTAGTGCTTTTCGTACACCAGTACCACAAAGCCGCCGCCGTTTGCCGCTCTCTGCCCGTACATGTCGATGCGCTCTCCGGTAATGCTGCCGCCCACCACTGCCCTGTCGATAACATCCATCGCGCTGTGTATGCTCAGCGACACGAAAAAGGTATCTTCCAACGCTTTATCCTCCTGGGCCGGCCCGGACTCCATATCGGAGCCAGCGCTTACCATCCGTGATGCGGCAGGCGCTGAAAAAAGGTTATGCAAACCGCTTTATATTAAAAGCGGCCGCCATGTCAGGCCGGCACGCCGTATTCTATTGGTCGTCGTCTTCCCTGTACAGGCCGATGGTATCGTCAAAATCATCGTTCTCTTCCTCATCCGTATTTTCGGCTTCCTCCGCGGCACCAGCCTGCTCCGCAGCTTCGTCAGCAGCCGCAGCCAAAGCCGCCGGCTGTTTGCGCGTACGGATGGTGTGCACCAGCACCAGCACCAGTACGGCCAGCACTGCCGCGTAGGCGATAAAAACGATATAGCTAACGAAGGACAGGCCAAACAGCTGGAGCGTGAACAAAACGTTGCCCGCCATCAGAGCCGTCATGACGACCATCACGCCCAGGAAGAACATGCGGTAATAAACGCTGGCTCTATGGTTCTTCGCAAAACAGGCGGCTGCCAGTCCCACACTGCCTGCCAGATAGATCAGCCCGACGAAAAAATAGGCGGTAGACACCTCCGGCGTTCTGTTGCTGCCAAACACCATAGCGATAAACACAGCATAAGCGATCTGCACCAGCGCCACCAGCACCGACAAAACGCCCGCAATGACGAGCATTTTGCTCTTCACTTTGGCCACCGGTTCCTCCCGATAGAGCAGTTCCAGGCGCATATACATAACCACAAGCACCGCCAGACCAGCCACCACCAGCAGCAATCCGCTTGTCCAGCCCATCGCCGTCAAATAAGCGCCCCAGAAACCCACGCTGCCGCCAAACAGCATCAGCAGCTTCGGCGTTTCCTTTTTCAGGTTTACCAGCGCCACCACAACC
>JAAXZP010000397.1 GCA_012719815.1 Christensenellaceae bacterium | reverse complement strand
GATCTGCGCCTGCGACGGCCCCAACTATCTGGACGCCGCGGGGCTGGAAGCTTTTTTCAGCTCCGCTTATCGGATGCTGGTTCCGGGCGGGCGGCTGCTATTCGATATCAGCTCGCCGGAGAAGCTGCGCGCGATGAACGATGAGGTCTACTATGACGACAGCGATGATGTCACCTGCCTGTGGCACTGCCGCTTTGATGAGCAGCGGCGCGCCCTGACGATGGATGTTACGCTGTTCGTGCGCCGTGACGAGCGCCTGTACGAAAAATTGCCCGAGCAGCACGTCCAGTACGCCCATCAGCCTGCCGATATCGAAGCCGCGCTTAAAAATGCGGGCTTTGCGCATACCGATATCTACGAAGCATTTACTTTGAACCCCGCATCGGAAGAGTCTCCCCGGATCCAGTTTGTCAGCCGCAAAGAATGAACATACTTTTTTCGAAGGGACTATGATATAATAAAGCCGAAGGGGACGAAATGGCCAACAAGAAGAACGAGAAAAAAGTGCTCAGCTTCAATCAGCCGGCTCAGTTTTATATCCGCAAAGCTGAAAAGCATATCGACGCGGGCAATCTGTTGCAGGCTTTGCAGCTTTACAGGAAAGTGCTGGGCATGGAGCCGGGCAATACCGACTACCTGCTCAGCATCGCGCAGGTGTATTCCGAGATGGGCCTGTACGCGGAATCCAACGACGTGCTGTTAAAGATCGCCAAATACGGTAACCCGCCCACCGAATGCCTGTTTGCGCTGGGTTGCAATTATATGGGCATGGGCAACTACGAGATGGCGGACGAAGCGTTTGAGCAGTACCTGGCCCTGGATCCGGAAGGTGAATACGCGGATGATATCGACGAGCTTTTCGAGATCATCGAGGAAGAGGAATATGAAAACGACTTCGGGCTGCACGACATCAGCCGTCAGATAATATACGAGAAAGCGCTTGAAGGCAAGAACTGTCTTGACAAGGGGGATTTTCAGACCGCCATCACGCTTCTGGAAGAAGTGGTGGAAAAAGACCCCACCATTTTTTCCGCGATGAATAACCTGGCGTTGGCCTACTTTTTCGACGGGCGCAAGGAACAGGCCATTGAGGTGTCCAAAAGGGTGCTCGCGGCGCAGCCACTTAACCTGCATGCCATCTGCAATCTGGCGCTGTTCTATTCGGATTTGAATGACCACGAGAGCGCGTCGGTCTATCTGGAAAAAATTGATGGCATCAAGGATATCAAGCCAGAGGATATGCACAAAATCGCGCTCACTTACTGCGAGCTCGGACTTCATGAAAAGGCGTATCGCTGGTTTTTGAAGCTGCTCAGTTTCCAGCCGTACGACATCCGCATACTGCATTTCTGCGGGCTTGCGGCTTACAACTGCGGGCTGTATGCCGAAGCGCTGGGCTTTTTTGTGAAGATTCTCAAGATCGACCCCAAGAACAGCCTTGCGCTGTATTACAGCGCCCTGGCGCAGGACGCTAAGAAGAACGGCGCCGCCAAAAAACTGGAATACGTGTATCAGGTGCAGTTCGATGAGATCAAGCGCCGCATCAGCTATCTGAACGAATGTCTGAAGCAGAAAGACGGCAGCCTGGAATACAAGTGGAAGCACGACAAGTATTTTCGTTCCATTATTTATTGGGGCCTGCATTACGGCGACGAGTACATAAAAAAGATCGTGCTGGAAATCATGAGCATGTTCAGCGATGCCGAGGTGGAGGAAGAGTTCCGCGACTTCCTGCTGAAGAGCTCGGAAAAGGACGAGATCAAAAACGACATATTCATGTACTTAAAGCGCATGGGCGCGCGAGAGCCATACATGGCCTATATCAGGGGCGCCATTGCGGAGGTGCGCGTGGGTATGGTGTCGGAGGATATCAAGAATTTGCCCGCGCCCTTTGCAGAGGCGCTCAACACGTTCATCAAAAGAGCGCGGACGCGCTACGACAACGACTTTATTACGGCCGGCGTGGAGCTATTGATATCGGTGGTCGCCGAAAGAAAAGATTCGGGCGCGTGGGTCAAGCGCCCCAATGCTCTGGCTGCGGCGTTGGAGCTGTTCGTCAGCGAATTGATGGATTACAAGCGTCCGCCTCTTAAGAAGGACTTGGTTAAAATATATGGCGTATCGCTAAGGACGCTGAACAAATACTATAAGATAATGTTTGAGGATCCAGGTGCAGGGGATCACGATGCTGATTGATTTTGAGCAGAAGTTTGCTGATTACATCAGGGATTATATGCAAAAGCACCATATCGAGAACGAAGACGATCTGGACGATATCGCGCCGGACCTTTACCTGGAATGGCTGGATATGCCTCAGGATTGGCTGGACGGCGTGTCGCCCAACGCGTACTTTGCGGCGATGGAGCCCTCCCGGCTAATAAGCATGCTGGAGCAATACGTGCTGTCCAATATAACGGTGCCCGGCCCGCTGCTCAACTGTATTGCCGACGGCCGCGAGAAGACTTACCCGCTGCTGATATCGCTGCTGAAAAACTACAGGGGCGAAAATGAAGACAAGCTCCGGACCATCATCGTGAAGCTCATCGAGGAGATGGATATGGAGCACCCGTACGATTATTATATTGAAGTGATTGCGGGTTCCTCCGAGCAAACCGAGTTTTCGGAAGCCTGCGCCGACGAACTGCGCAACGCCGGTCCCGACTACCTTGAGGCGGTGATGAACGCTTTTGAGCATGCCAGCAGCGCGTACGCGGCGGACTGTTTCCTTGATATACTGACCGACATGCCGTATGATAAGCGCACTTACAATCACGCGATGGAACGCTTTCTTCTGTGCGATCAGCAACAGGCGTTTTACGCCCAGTGCCTGGGCAAGATCGGAAACCCGCAGGCGCTGCCTGCGCTGGAGGAAGCGCTGCGGCGTGACAACATACGGTATTATGACTATGTCGCCATTCGCAACGCGCTGGAGGAGCTGGGCGGGCAGGTGGACATCGAGCGCGACTTTTCCGGCGATAAGGATTACGATACACTGGCCGAAATGGAGAGCTGACATTGGCGATTACGTTTGAGGATATCATCCGTAACGAAAAGATCAGCAAGATGGTCAACCAATCCAACAAGGTGCTGGAGATGATTGGTTACACTGACCACGGCCCGCGCCATGTCGGCTATGTCAGCCGTATCGCGGGGGAGATACTGAGCAGGTTGGGCAAACCTGAAAGGCGCGTGGAACTTGCGCGCATCGCCGGCTGGGTGCACGACATCGGCAACATGGTCAACCGCAAGTAGCACGGCCTGAACGGCGCGGTGCTGCTGTTCCCGATACTCTGCGATATCGGGTTTTCGGTGGATGAGGCGTGCGAGATATGTTCGGCAGTTGGCTCTCACGAGGAGGAGACCGGCGCGCCCATCAGCGATATCTCGGCTGCCCTAATCATCGCGGACAAGGTGGACGCGCACCGCGCGCGCGTCCGCATGAAGCAATATTCGCCGAACGATATTCACGACCGCGTCAACTATTCGATACAGTCCACTAAACTCACCGTGTCGGGCGGCAACATCGCCATCGATTACACGATGAACGACAGCGCATCGCCGATGGAGTTTCTCAGCATCTACATGACGCGCATGCAGATGTGCGAAAAGAGCGCGCGCTTTTTGGGCTGCAGCTTCACGCTGCGCATCAATGGCGTCAAGCTCAACAGGTGGGATTCATGAGCGCAGCGTATCGGTGTTTTGCTTCCTGCGCCTTTGGGCTGGAGGCTGTCACGGCTCGCGAACTAAAGAATCTTAAGTTCAATGATGTCGCTGCTCGGGAT
Organism: Christensenellaceae bacterium; assembly: GCA_012719815.1. GTDB lineage: Bacteria > Bacillota > Clostridia > Christensenellales > SZUA-584 > SZUA-584. The sequence goes on along the minus strand of JAAXZP010000397.1, from coordinate 1,903 downwards.
GCCCGGGTTTATTTTTTGGCGGACGAGGCGGGTATTGCCCGGGCGAACCTGTGGCTGCGCACTGCGGACCGCGTGTATATCGAACTGGCGGTTTTTCCTGCCGAAACGTTTGATGAACTTTTTGAAGGCGTCCGTGCGCTGCGCTGGAGCGACTATATCCCAAAAGATGCGGCGTTCGTTGTCAACGCGGATTCCGCTCACAGCCGCCTGGGCAGCGTTTCCGATATCCAGTCTGTCGGCAAAAAAGCGGTGGCCGTCAGCCTGATGAAAGGACATCGCGTATCGGTACTGCCCGAGACAGGGGCGCGCTACGACATCCATTTAAAGCTGCTGCGCGATACCGTATCCGTGTGCCTCAACACCAGCGGGCAGGGGCTGAACCGCCGCGGCTACCGTGTGGCGAACGTGGCTGCGCCGATGCGCGAAACCCTGGCCGCGGGGCTGGTGCTGCTGTCGGGATGGCACGGCGACGCTCTGGCAGACCCGATGTGCGGCTCCGGCACCATTCCCATCGAGGCGGCCATGATTGGCAGCAACATGGCGCCTGGACTCAAGCGCGCTTTCGATGCCGAAGCCTGGCCCGGTGTCACCCGGGCGGGGCGCGAGGAGAGGGATGCGGCTGAGCCTCAGCGCTCTGCCGAAACGCCTGTCATTTACGCCTCCGACATCGATCCCAAAGCGGTGAGCGCAGCAGACAGGAACGCCCGGGCGGCAGGCGTGGATATCCGCGTTTTCAAAGCGGACGTGCGGGATTTCTCGCGGACCGACTGCCTGGGGCTGGCCAACCCGCCGTATTCGCAGCGGCTGGGGGAAAGGGAAGCCGTCCACCGGCTGTATACCGACATGGGACGCGCTTTGGCCGGTGTGGACAGAAAATGCATCATCACCGCCGACGAAAGCTTTGAGCGGTATTTCGGCTCCCGCGCGACAAAAAAGCGAAAACTGTACAACGGCAACATTCGCTGTACCTTTTACCAATATTACCGGTGATGGGTTTTTTGTTGACTTGCGCAGGATTTGTGGTATATTAGTGTATGCTTGTGTACCCGTAGCTCAGACGGATAGAGCGTTGGACTCCGACTCCAAAGGTCAGAGGTTCGAATCCTCCCGGGTACGCCACATGAAAAGCCTTTAAAATAAGGCTTTTTTTATACCTGTATTTTATTCTCCGCTATTATGTGTGTCAACTTCTGTGACAATAATTATCCTTTTCTTATGTACACTGTATTAAAAACCAGAGTTATAAAGTATCGGATTCAAAATCCAGAGAGTATTCTCTGATGGGTTTACCATGTCGGCATCCTCAAACCCGGTGTTTTATTTCCGTCCAACCGAAAATATGTTATTATAATACAAATGAATGTCCAAAAAGATATGTTAGAGTTAGCAAAAATTTCCAGGTGACGATATGAAGACTTATGAACCGCCAGAGAAAACTATAAAGGTCGCCCGAAACACAGAGCCGAAAAAAAGTTTTCTAAGCAGCAAGCAAAACAGGGTGTACCTGCTTATTGCTTTGCTTTGTTTTATCGCGGCTGCTTGCATAATGGGCATTCACTTTGCCACGCAGGCGCAGGTAAGCGCCAATGAAGAGAATGTACTCCCGGCAGCAGCGGGCAGCAGCGCTGCGCCGGACGCTTTGGCGGGCAGGCTGGTGGTAGTGGACGCCGGTCACGGCGGTTTTGATCCCGGCACAAGCGGCGCGGACGGAACCCGTGAGGACGAGCTCAACCTGGAAGTCGCCGCCTATTTGAAAACGGCTCTGGAGTCGTACGGCGCGCAGGTAATAATGACGCGCAGCGCCAAAAACGCTTTGGCGGATACCAAGGAAGAGGACATGGCAGAGCGGCGGCGTATCATCACGGAGAGCCAGTCGGACATCGTGGTGAGTATCCATATGAAT
>JAAXZP010000396.1 GCA_012719815.1 Christensenellaceae bacterium | reverse complement strand
GCTTCGGAGATGGCCGAGATGGAGGGTATCCGCGTACTGTCGCTGGTGTGCAATGATGACGTAGCATCTGCCCCTAAGGGCGAGGAGAACAAACGTCGCGGTGTGGCAGGCATCTTCTTCGTGTACAAGTGTGCCGGTGCGAAGGCGGCGGAGCTGGCCAGCCTGGACGAAGTGCTGCGCGTGGCTCAAAAGGCCAACAGCAACGTGAGATCGATGGGCGTGGCTCTCTCCCCCTGCACGCTGCCTCAGGTGGGCAAGCCCAACTTTGAAATTCCCGAAGGCCAGATGGCGCTGGGCATGGGCATACACGGCGAGCCGGGCATCTGGAACGGCCCGCTGAAAACTGCGGACGGTGTGGCGGATGAGCTGCTGGCACCCATCATTGCGGACCTCGGCCTTGAAAAGGGCGACGAGGTGGCGGTACTGGTGAACGGCCTCGGTGCAACCCCCAAGGAGGAGCTGTACATACTCTACAGACGCGTCAACGAAGTGCTGTCGGAAAAAGGTATCTCCATCTACCGCCCGTACATAGGCGAGTTTGCGACGTCGATGGAGATGGCCGGCGCGTCGATCTCACTGTTCAAGCTGGACGACGAGCTGAAACCGCTGCTGGATCTACCGGTGAAAACGCCGTTCTTTGTACAGAAATAACGGAGGGCGAGGACTATGGCCAAACTTGATCAAAGCGGCATCAAGGCGCTGTTCGACAAACTGGGCGCGCTGATGCGGGATAACAAGGAATTTTTATGCGAGCTGGACGCGGCTGTGGGCGACGGAGACCTCGGCATCACGATGAGCCTTGGTTTCACCAAAACTGCCGAGGGCCTCGCGGCGCTGGATGAACCGGATGTGGGCAAGCTGCTGATGCGCGCGGGAATGCTGATGTCGCAGCATGTGCCGTCCACGATGGGGACGCTGATGGCTTCCGGACTGATGGAAGGCGGCAAGGCACTGAAGGGCAGGGAAGAGATCGACGCGGCCGGGCTGGCATTGTTTGTGGAGAAGTTCCGCGATGCGCTGATCATGCGTGGCAAAGCCCAGCCGGGAGAAAAGACGATTGTGGACACATTTGATTATTCCGTGAAAGCGGTGACAGCCTGCACGGGCACAAGCCTTGAAGACTGTGCCAAGGCTGCGGAAAAGGGCGCGCTGGACGGGCTGGAAGCCACGAAGACCATGATGTCCGTGCACGGCAAGGCGGCGGTCTTTCGCGAGAAGACAATTGGGCGGCCGGACCCTGGCGCGATGGTTGGGTACATGTTTTTGAAAGCCATTGCGGACTTTGTAAACGGCTGATAATGCAAGCATCACCGCAATATAACGTATTATGAGGATGGGCTATGCTCATTAAGGACTATGTATTGGGAATCGATTTCGGGACCGGCGGTGTGCGGACGGCGCTGTTTGACTTCAAAGACAGGCAGAAGGCTTTTGACGCGTAGCCGGTGGCGCTTTCGATTTCCAAAAGGGATATGCGGAACAAAGCACCGATGAATGTTGGGGGCGTTTAAAAAGCTGTGAGGGGTGCCTGGATGCGCGGGCGTAGAGCTGTCCGTCACCGCCGACATCGGCTGCACCAGCTGTACACGGCATATACGCTGTACACGGCATATACAGTTAATACGCTGAAAAATACCGGCAGGCCTATCCTCTTATGAGCGGCATGTCACCGTGCTGACAAAGTAATCAGATGTGACAGGCTTGGTTAATGCATCGAGAGATAAGATATATCGGAGGTATGATCATGGGGAAATACAGAGCACTCACAGAACAGCAGGCTGTGGAATACGCGCGGGGCGTACCCGGACTCTTTGAGAAGGATGCGGAGCTGGTATCGCATGAGATCGGCGACGGCAATCTTAATCTGGTGTTCCACATTATCGACAACAAGCACGGCAAGTCCACTATTTTCAAGCAGGCGCTGCCTCATCTGCGTGTGATCGGCGATTCGTGGCCGCTGACCATAGACCGCTCGCGCATTGAAGCTGAGGCGCTGAAAATCCAGGAGCGTATCTGTCCCGGTATGGTGCCCAAAGTGTATTTCAACGATGAGGATATGGCGCTGTCAATGGTGGAGGATCTGAGCTACCTGAAGATCATGCGGTTTGAACTGATGAAGATGCGCCGCTTTTCCAAATTTCCGGAGCAGATCGGCAGATTTCTGGCGCGCACGTTGTTCTATACGGCCGATTATTACAT
>JAAXZP010000395.1 GCA_012719815.1 Christensenellaceae bacterium | reverse complement strand
GTTCTACTACCTGTGCCCGGTGTGCGGCAACATCGAGAAGGCCGTTCCGGAGAAGTGCCCGATCTGCGGCGTGCCCGGCAGCAAGTTCATTAAATACTGATTGGTTGGCTTGATTGGCGAAAAACGACAGGTTTTCCGCCGGCAAGATGTGGGCTGCGCGGGCGGAGCCCGACTTAATCACGAATGATATCACGGATTATATAAAATACCATTTGGACGATTAAAGAGGCGGGGGGCAGAGGCCCGTTTCACCCACACATTTTATAGAGTACCATTAAGACGGCTAGAAGGCGGAGACTGTGCACTCCGCCTTTTAGTTTGCTTTCCGGCTGTGCACTTCACGTCCGGCGCAAAAGATGGTATAGTATAACAATGCATGAGGAGACAGATCCTTGGACTGAAAGCATGAAAGGATTAAGCCTATGATATACGACTACCTGGTCGTGGGGAGCGGCCTTTTTGGCGCGACGTTCGCGTACGAAGCGACGCGGCGGGGGAAAACCTGCCTCGTCGTGGAACAGCGGGGCCACGTGGGCGGCAACATCTACTGCGAGTGCCGGGACGGCATCAACATCCACCGCTACGGCGCGCACATATTCCACACGAGCATGAGGCCCGTCTGGGACTATATCTGCGGGTTTGCGGAGATGAACCACTTTATCAACTCCCCGGTGGCGAACTACAAAGGCGAGCTTTACAACCTCCCGTTCAACATGAACACGTTCAACAAAATGTGGGGCGTGGTGACGCCGAGAGAGGCGCAGGAGATGATCGAGCGGCAGCGCGCCGAGATTTCGGGCGAGCCGCGCAACCTCGAAGAGCAGGCGATATCACTGGTGGGGCGCGACATATACGAGAAGCTGGTGAAAGGGTATACCGAAAAGCAGTGGGGAAGGCCCTGCACCGAACTGCCGGCGTTCATCATCCGCCGCCTGCCCGTGCGCTTCACCTACGACAACAACTACTTCAGCGACCCGTACCAGGGCATACCCAAGGGCGGCTACAACGGCATCATCGAGAAGATGCTGGAGAAGTGCGACGTGGAACTAAACACCGACTTCAACGCGGACCGCGAGGCGCTGCGCCGCAGGGCCAAAAAAGTGGTGTACACCGGGCCGCTGGACGCGTATTTCGACGGCTGCTGCGGGCCGCTTCAATACCGCAGCCTGCGCTTTGAAACCAGGCGGATGGACACGCCGAACTACCAGGGCGTGGCGGTGATGAACTACACCGACCGCGAGACGCCGTACACCCGCGTCATCGAGCACAAGCATTTCGAGTTCGGCGACCAGCCCGTTACCTGGGTGACATGGGAATACCCCGAGGAGTGGAAGCCGGGCGCGGAGCCGTATTACCCCATCAACGACGAGAAAAACCAGCGGACGTTCGCCGCGTACCAGGAGCTGGCGCGCAAGGAGAAGGGCGTGCTGTTCGGCGGGCGGCTGGCGGAGTATAAGTATTACGACATGGACAAAACCATCGCCTCGGCGCTCGCTCTGGCGCGGAAAGAATTCGGCTGATCGGGGCAGACTGATAAAAAAGGACAAAAAGAGGTATTATGGGCGCGCAGAAAGTATCCATTTCCATCGTGACATACAACAGCAAACGCTGCATCGTGGCGCTGCTGGATTCCATCGACCGGTATGTGAAGGGCGTGGACTATCACGTATACGTCATCGACAACGGCTCCACGGACGGCACGGCGGAAATCGTGAAGCGGCGCGTGAGCCCCACCCTCACGCTGATTGAAAGCCCGGCCAACCGCGGCTTCGGCGGCGGGCACAACATGGTATTGGACCGCCGCGACGCGGAATACCATGCCTGCATCAACCCCGACATTGTGCTGAAGGACGACGTGATATCGGCGATGGTGCGCTATATGGACGCCCACGGCGACATCGGCCTGCTCGCGCCCAAAGTGCTCAACATGGACGGCACCACTCAGGCCTTGCCCAAGCGCAGCCCGCGGCTGATTTACCTGATATCGCGGCGCATCGATCTCGGCTTCCTAAGAAAGTACCGCGAGGAGTACGAGATGCGCGAGCGCGATGAAAACACCCCGTTTGACATCGAGTTCTGTTCCGGCTGCTTTATGTTTCTGCGCACCGCTCTGCTAAAGGAGCTGGGCGGCTTTGACGAGCGCTTTTTTCTGTACTTTGAGGACGCCGACCTCACGCGGCGGGTCGCGCAGCGCGCCCGCGTGGAGTACCACCCCGCATTCCAAGTGTATCACGCATGGGCGAGGGCGGGCCGCCGGCGCTTCAAGTACTTCGTCATCCAGGTTATCTCCATGCTGAAATACATGATAAAATGGGGGCTGTGGGGTAAGAATGGACGGAGTAAATCTTAAAAGAGATAAGTTGACGGTGGGGGATGTCCTGAAAAACGCTCTGCGAAGCCGCTGCTGGCTCAAGTATGCCATCGCTTTGGCGACGCCGCTTATCCTGATGCTGTTGCTTTTGGCCGTCTGTCAGAGGAACCTTTTTAATTTTACCCCTCTCTGGTCGGATGAACTGGGCTATTGGCATGAAACCAACACTGCGGTAAACCGGGGGCTGTTTTCGAACAATTCGGGTTATTTTTCATACCTTGAAATACCGACTAATTTATTATTCTATGGAGCACACGGCATTTTTATCATTATTCCATATTACCTGATAGGGATCGTCTTAGGCTGGACAACTTATACGCCGCTGATCGCCAATATCATATTTATGACAGCGGCTATGCTGCTTTTTGCCCGGATTACCCGCAATACCAGGCATACCGCTATTTTGGCTGTGCTGCTGCTCTTTTTTAACTATTTCCTGATGTATACTATATCACCGCCATGTCGGAGACGCTGCATTACGCCTGCTGCATTGTGATCATCGCGCTGGTTTCCAGATGCTTTACGGATACTTCCCACAAAAAGCGATATATGATACTGCTGTTCATAGCCGTTACCATTGCCAGCTTCATACGGATAAACAATGTCGTGTTCTATCTGCCGATGATGCTGATGGTGAAATTGACGAAGAAGCATCGCTATCTTTATCTCATACTGGGATGGTTCGTCCTCACCGCGCTGCTGTATTATATATATTC
>JAAXZP010000033.1 GCA_012719815.1 Christensenellaceae bacterium | reverse complement strand
GGGAGCCAACCAGCGCTTTGTCAAGGAATGAGCCGGATTAAGAAAACCAGAGAAAGCCCAGGACCGCTTGCCGTACCGGTTATGCCGTGATAGTATAAGCTATCTGGTATCGGCAGGAGGGCTTAATGGATTTCAGCACTGTTATCATACTGGTGGCAGCCGCGGTCATCGTGGTCGGCGTATTTACTGTGCTGATATCACTTCGCATACGCGTAGCAAAAGCGGCGAGGCGCATCCGGACACAGCGCCAGGCAGCGAAAACCGCCCTGTGGGCGTCCGCAGTGGTGGCGGATATGCAGGGCGACGAAGCGAGCGGAAACGCCGCCAAAGCCCGGCTGACGCTGACGCTGGATGTGTCGCCGCCCCGGGGCGAGCCCTATCAGGCGACAGCCGTTTGGCTGGTGGACAGGTCCGCGCTGCACCTGATGGCTCCAGGCAGCCATGTGCCGGTGAAACTGGCGGGTGCGAAAATACTGCCCGCTGTGCACTGGGCTTCCTACGCGAGCCGGCAGCCAAAATAAGACGGGTGCCGGCGTATTATATTGTGCCGTTTTTGCGGTAGTGCCGGGTCAGCGCAGGAAAAGCCACTGGGCGGCGCAGTCTCCTGCGTAAAGCGCGTCCGGAATTCCTCCCAGAGCTGACTATCGTTCTTAAAGCCCAAGGCTCCCAGGCAGTTCGCAAACTGCGAATAACCCCTATCCCCTGTTCATTTGGTTTTCCCCACGTATATGCGGGATCATCCCGTTTTAGAATAAGGCTGTATGCGAGCGGCGTTATTCATCATGCCCGAATGATACGCGCAAGGCCCCGGCGTGCGCCCAGAACATCGCCTTTGACAGCCTGCCCGCGCAGCGCACGGTATTGCTGAGGCGTCAGCCGGTTTTTGTAGTTTTCCAGCATCTTTAGGAATGCGTTGATCAGCGCGTAATTCATATATTGTTACCCCCTTTGTCGCTCTGAGGGATATTCTTTCCACTGCGGCGCTGTATATGAGCCCTCCCCTTTCAGGGACACAGGCTCTATTATCCACAGACGAGCGGCAATTTATTGTCGAACGGTGCACCTATACCGCAAAAATAATGTCTCCTACACCCCATAATATGGCGTTTTTCGGCACAATATAAAAAGCCCCGGCGTAATACGTCACCGGAGCTGTCCTGCAAATATGCCAGACACGTTATTGCGGTATTAATCAAGAGCAAGTCGGTTCGCTGCCCGTCAGAAGTCCCTTCAGGATTGCCGCCGCACACCCGACGCCTTTTTTGACTTCGATCGCCCCGAAAGGACAGTTCCGGGCGCAGGCGCCGCATTCCATGCAAAGGTCGCGCTCGGTTATTTTGACTTTGCCGCCCGACTCGGCAAAAACTCTATGCGGGCATACGATGACACACATACCGCAGTTCGTACATTTTTCTTCATCGTGTCGCAGTGTCACAACGTTCCTCAAGTATTTCATGGCAACCATCCTTTCTCAGCCAAATACCTGGATGAAGTCATTGACCAGCGTCAAAATGATGCCGACAGCCGCAGCGATTATCATAATGCTGGTGAAATCCACCTTCATCATCATGGGATAAATCATCAACCAAATCAGTATGGCAATGGGTATGGAGACTTGAACATATTCAAACTGCCCTAAAAATGCGGGGATGCCCGGCAGGTATTTGCCGATGAGCACACCCGCGGACATGCACAACAATACCCAGATTGTGAGGTATTTTTCAAAAAACCCAATGCCCTGAGCCTTTTCCTTCTTCATATCATTATCTCCCATGCGATTTATTTAGTGCGCCATGTTCTCGACTTATATCATTCATAATCATCACACGTGTCACAACACCCGGCCGCTGTTCTGCAGATGCAGCTCTCCTTATCCGAAGTAATGGCATCGAGAAACCGCTTAGTGCTGCTGATGGATTTCTCATCTAGCGAATAATATGTCCATTTGCCTTCGCTGCGGCCTGTAACAATCCCGCTATCACATAAGAGTTTCATGTGGTGAGAAAGCGTAGACTGGGATATTTTAAACTTCTCTAAAATCTTGCAGGCGCAGAGTTCACCGCAAGAAAGCATATCCACAATCATCACTCTCTTGGGGTCACCTAACGCCTTAAAAATTCTGGCATATTGAGCGTAGTTATCCATTGCCACACCTCAAATCGAAAAACTTCGATATTGACCAGGATCCAGCAATATGTCAACAGGAATCGAATTATATAATTTTTGTGATTTGAAATATAACTCAAATCGGGGCCGTTTTCTGCTATAATACCATAGGAAGGGAGCCGTTCATGATAACCGGAATGTCCACCGCGTGCTTTTTCCCACACACGAATACTGAGGATACCTTCGAGCTAATGGCGAAGATGAATGTGCGCCACGCTGAAGTTTTTTTCTGCTGCCTGTCGGAATATAAAAAGAGCTTTGTCGCGGAGCTCAAAAAACGCGCCGACGACGCGGGCATCAGCGTGTGCTCCATCCATGCGCTGTCGCTGCAGTTTGAGCCGCAGCTGTTCTCACCGCACTCGCGCGCCCGTCAGGACAGCCTGGATATCTACCGGCAGGTGCTGGAAGCCGGCGCGGCGCTGGGCGCGGGCATATACGTGCTGCACGGCCCGTCCAACCTCAAGAAGGCGCGGCGTTTTTCCGTCAATTATCAGTACGCTGCGGAATACGTAAACCCTCTCGCCGACATGGCCAAGGACTACGGCGTCAAACTGGCGTGGGAAAACGTCCACTGGTGCTGGTACGCCGAGCCGGATTTCCCCGAGAAGCTGATGCCGCACATCACCAGCGACAACCTGTATTTCACGCTGGACGTCAAGCAGGCCGCCCAAGCCGGGCATGACCCGTCCGACTATATCGCTCCGGTAAAAGGCCGCCTCGTCAACGTGCATCTGTGCGACTTCGAGCATTCTGCAACAAAGGGCATTATTCCCCGCCTTCCGTTCGAGGGCGAACTGGATATCGTTCGGTTTCGCCGAGACTTGCCACAGGCCGGCTACAACGGCGGCGTGATACTCGAGGTGTACAGCCACAACTACAAAGACCTACCGCAGCTTCAGCGCTGCTACGAGCGCGTGGCGGATTGCTTTTCAAAGCCTCTCTGACCGCCGTCTCATTTTTTCACACGGACGACGCTTTTAATCACCTTTCTGTCCCAGACATCCCGGTATGCCTGCCATATATCGTCCAGCTCATAGATATGGTCCAGCGCCAGAATGTCCGCCGGGTCAAGGTCTCCGCTCAGCATGGCCCGGATGACATCGTCATGCGTTTCAGCCTGGTCGTACCCGCCCGCGTAATAGATAAAGCTGTCACGGGCGGCCAGCGGGGAGATAACATTGGTGTCCCAGTCGTACCAGCCGTATATGCCGCAGGCGCCATACGGCTTAAGCAGCCTGAGCGCGTCGGACAGCCCGCCTTTCACGCCCACCGCGTCAATGATGATATCAAAGGGCTCGCGCGCCGCTTCCCCCATCACGTCCACTGCGTTTTCCTCTTTATAACTGACGAATATGGAAACGCCGAGCTTTTTGGCAACAGTTTCGCGCGCGGGCGTACCGATCATGGCGACCAGCGACGCGCCCTCGTTTACAGCATGCGCCGCAAAACACAGACCGGCGCAACCCGACCCCAGGATGAGCACGCGGGAGCCCTTTTTGACGCCGATGCGCCGCAGGTACGACAGCGTTTCGCGGTACGGCGTAATCATTGTGGACGCGGCGGGCGAAAACCAGGACGGTATAACGCGGTTGGCCCTGTGCTTTTCCCACGCGGCTCGCGGAATACCTGCTTTTTTCATTTCACATACGTCCTTCACGATGCCGTATTCGGCGAAACCGCCCGCGCGCGACGATATGCGGCCGTCCGGAGTGGCCGGGCAGCCCACGTCCGTCACCAGGTCACCCACAGCGAAGTTTCTCACGCCTCGCCCCAGTTCCACCACGCGGCCAACAGCCTCGTGGCCTAAAAGCATCGGGTATTGCACCGGGCGGATGTGCCGCCCGTATATGTAGTTTTTGTCGGTACCAGCGCAGGTTGCGCAGTACAGTATCTCCACCAGCGCTTCATATTCTCCCGGAACCGGCCTGTCGATATCCCAGATCTCCAGCCTGCCCGGCTCTACTACCACAGCTGCTTTCATCTCAACCTCCCGTTACGGCGTCTGCAGTCAATACGATTATACCAGAGGAACAACAAAAACGCACCCGCTGTCGGCAGAGTGCATCATTAATGAAGTGAGGCTCTTTTGCCGAAAGAGTTCAGACCCCTGCTCCCACACAGGCTTTTTCCACCCTGTTTTTGCCGTTCTGCTTGGCCAGATAGAGCGCTTTGTCCGCGAGGAAATAGTAATCGTCCATAGAGTCGCAGTCAATGATATCCCGCATGGAAGACACGCCGAAGCTGGCCGTGATCTGCAATGTGACCGACCCCACGGTGAAACGCTTTTCCATAATGAGCTGCCGTAACCTTTCCGCAAAAATACACCCTTCTTCAGCGGAAGTCTGGGGCATCAGTATGATGAATTCTTCTCCGCCAAACCGGGCCACGGTATCCGTTTCCCTGACGTTGGCTGTCAGAAAGTCGGCAAACTGCCTGAGCATATTGTCGCCCACCGGATGGCCGTAAGTATCATTGATGCTTTTAAAATTGTCGAGGTCCAAATTGATGATAGCCGTTTCGTGACCATAGCGCCGTATCGAGGCAATCTCCCGCTTGATCAGTTTCTCCAGCAAACGCCTGTTGGGCAAATCCGTCAGCGGATCAAAATACGCCATCTGTTCCAGCTGTTTTTGCTGGGCTTCAATGCGCCTCATTTGAATAATATTCATGTAGTTGTAATGCCAAAGTATACAGCTGAGGAAGAAACCGATCCCAACGGCTATTACTCCGTTGACCCTGTTGGTAAGCAGCATCTGCGCGTCGGTTATAGTCAACATCAATAAGAAGTAATACATCACATATGTAATCACATAGATGATCAGGGAAACCAATGGCCTGATAAGCAGTATAATGCCGACAATGATGCACATTAATACAAAAGCCGTGATGTTCGTCATGACCATCTGGTCGAAGACGACTATTATAATACCCAGCGTCATGATAACAGCCACCAGCATGTACTGCAGCACAAACATGGCCCTGTCGGGTACTGTTTTTTTCCGCAACCTGCGGGTTATAAGCAGAAACACGACCATAAAAACAAGCAGCACGGAATGGCACCCGATAATCCCCTGCTTCCAGGTTATATCTTCGGATTTCGTGAAAGCAAACAGAAGGATACTGATAATATGCAGCGGAATAGCAATAATGGATATAAGGTATATCCTCCG